>JAFGTJ010000095.1 GCA_016934195.1 Anaerolineae bacterium
CCAGAAGTGTAATTCGGTCTGCGTGCATACCAACGCGGCGTCGATTCGGATGCACACGAAATTAGGGTTCGTGGAAGAAGGTCGGCAGCGGCGCAACTGCTTTTTCAACGGGCAATATCACGACGACGTATTATTCGGCATGACCCGCGAGGAATTCGACGCGATCATGCAGGCATAAAAACAGGCGGCTCCCCGCTGCCAGGGAACCGCCCATTGTCTGTTTTTTTAATCTGTGTTTATCTGCGTTTATCTGCGTCCCATTCTACTTTTCAGGACGGATCAATCAGCCCTCCAACTCCACCGCCATAGCGACCGCCTCACCGCCGCCCAGACACAACGCCGCGATCCCGCGTTTCAGGCCGCGCTGGTGCAGCGCATAGATCAACGTCGTCAGCACGCGCGCGCCGGACGCCCCGACCGGGTGCCCGATGGCAATCGCGCCGCCGTTGACGTTCAGTTTTTCCAGCGGGACCGGGTGTCCGGCCTGCGCCAACCCCTTGAGATCGGCCAATACCTGCGCGGCGAACGCCTCGTTCAGTTCCACCAGATCGACATCGGCCATCGTCCACCCGGCCTTCGCCAGCGCGTTCTGGATGCCGTAAATCGGCGCGGCAAAAATGAGCCTCGGTTCGACCGCCGCCTGCCCATACGCCACCACGCGCGCCAGCGGGGTATGGCCGTGCGCTTCGGCGTAGTCCCGGCTGGCGAGCACCACCGCCGCCGCGCCGTCGTTCAGACCCGGCGCATTGCCCGCCGTGACCTTGCCGTCTTCGATAAACGCTGGGCGTAATTTCGCCAATCCGTCCATGCTGGTATCGACGCGGATCGGTTCGTCGGTATCGTGGACCGTAACCGCGCCCTTGCGTCCCTTGATCTCGACTGGCACGATCTCGTCCTTGAAGCGCCCTTCGACCGTCGCGGCGTGGGCCAAAGCGTGACTCCGGCAGGCGAACTCGTCCATCTCGGCCCGGCTGATGTCGAATTCCTCCGCGATCAGTTCCGCCGCCTCGCCCATGATCCAACCCTCGACGTGATCCCACAGCGCATCCCACATGATCGAGTCCTTGATCTCGACATGGCCGTATTTGTGCCCGCTGCGGCCTTCCAGATTGAGAAACGGCGCGTGTGTCATGCTCTCGATCCCGCCTGCGAGATACAGGTCGCCATCCCCGGCGCGGATCAACCCCGCCGCCAGCATCGCCGCCTTGAGACTGCTGCCGCACACCTTGTTGATATGCAGCCCGCCCACATGCGGCGGAATCCCGGCCCCAATCGATATCTGGCGCGGCACGGCCTGCCCCGATCCGGCGGGGACCACCTGCCCGATGATGACTTCATCCAGGCTGCCCGCGTCGATGCCGCTGCGTTCCACCGCCGCTTTGACGGCGAACTGACCCAACTGCACCGCCGTGAACGGTGTCAGCGCGCCTAATAATTTTCCCTGCGCGATGCGCGCCGCGCTGAGGATCACGGCATCGCGTGGTGTTTTGTCATTCCTCGTCATGATCGTTGGTTCCTTTCCAAAAATAGTTGGTGGTGAATGGTGATTGGTTGTTAGTTATTGGTTGTTGGTTCTGAGTCTTGAGTCCTGGGTTTACCTCACCCCCCGGCCCCGACCTCCGGTCGGCCCTCTCCACACGCGGAGAGGGGGAGATGTGTTTACGGGGCTGATTCCCCCTCTCCAACCGGGTTGGAGAAGGGGTTAGAGGGTGAGGCTAACCGCGCAATGATCGGTTGTTTTTTATCTGTGTGAATCTGTGTTTATCTGCGTCCTATTCCAATCGTTAATCGCCCGTGTCCCACACTTCGCGCAGCCGCGCCCACGTCGATTGCAGCATATCCGGGACCATGCGCGCCCCACCGATCACGGTCATGTAGCCGGTATCGGCCTCCCAGCGCGGGACGATGTGAAAATGGAAATGCTCAGGAATCCCCGCGCCCGCGCCCGCCCCGATGTTCGCGCCGATGTTGAACGCCTGCGGGTTGTAGACTGTGCGCAGCGCCGCCAATGACCGGGTAACGCCGAGCATCAGGTCAGCCAGCGCGTCGGCGGGCAGCGCTTCCAGCGACGGAACGTGCGCATACGGGATCACCAGCAGGTGGCCGTTATTGTACGGGTACATATTCAGCGCCACGTAGACGTGTTCCTGCCGCGCCACGATGTATTCGCGGGCGTCAAAGTCCGCGCCCGCATGTGTCTTAACGTCCGCACCTTTGCCCTTGACGCAAAACACGCAGCCATCGTAATTTTTCCGGTCCTCGCCGCGCAAATACGGCATTCGCCAGGGAGTCCATAGAATCGGGTCGTCCATGAGTTTTCCTTCCAGGTGTCGAAAATAAACGCTCCCTGGATTGTACTCGATTACCATACCGCGCCAGAGTTACGGCATGGTTACAGGTAGGGCTATCGCTTCCTGGCCTCACCCCCTGAATCCCCCTCTCCAGCCGGGCCAGAGAGGGGGACTTACACGCCGCCGCTGCCAGCTTTCCCCCCTCTCCATAGTTTAGCCGAGCGCCAGCGAAGTTAAACGTTTTGAATGGAGAGGGGGCCAGGGGGTGAGGCCGTTTTTTGCTGTCGCGCCGTGTTACCTGTGATTCAAAGCAATCGTCCCGATGGTTACAGGGGGATGCGCCGGGGAAAACCACCGGGCAGCGTGCAACTTTCCATTAATCACCACCGTACAGTATAGTGGGTTATAACAAATCACATTGAACCAACAGCCGGATTAAAACACCCCTGGAGAGAAACCACATGAAAGCCGTTGTTTACACCGACTACGGGCCACCGGACGTTTTACATCTCACCGAAGTCGAAAAACCCACGCCGAAGGATAATGAAATCCTGGTCCGCATCCGGGCCGTACCCGTCGGCTTCGGGGACCTGTTAGCTCGCAAATTTAACACCGTCACGCCGCGCAATTTCTCGATGCCCGCCCTTTTCTGGCTCATGGCGCGCCTCGATTTTGGACTCAGGAAACCGCGCAAACCCATCCTGGGGGCCGAATTCGCCGGAGACGTGGAAGCCGTCGGCGCGGCGGTCACGCGCTTTAAACCCGGCGATCCGGTGTTTGCATATCCCGGCCAGAAGATGGGCGCGTATGCCGAGTATATCTGTATGCCGGAAACCGCAACGGTGACGCTCAAGCCGTCCACCATGACCTACGAGGAAGCCGCCGGGGTGCCGTATGGAGCCATCACCGCGCTGCTGCTCCTGAAAAAAGGCGGCATCCAGCCCGGCCACAAGGTCCTGATCAACGGCGCGTCGGGCAGCATCGGGTCGGCGGCGGTCCAGCTTGCCAAACAGTACGGCGCGGAAGTGACCGGCGTATGCAGCACCCCGCGTATGGAACTGGTCAAAGCACTGGGAGCCGATCATATCATCGACTACACGCGGGACGATTTCACCCAGAACGGCCAGACCTACGACCTGATTTTCGACGTCCTGGGCAAGAGTTCGTTCGGACGCTGCAAAGGCTCGCTGACTGAAAACGGACGCTATCTGCTCGCCAGTTTCAAGATGAAACAGGTCTTTCAAATGCTGTGGACGGCGCTCACCCGCCGCAAAAAGCGCGTGATCTGCGCGCTGGCGATAGAAAAGCAAGACGACCTCGTAACCATCCGGGAACTGGTAGAGGCGGGCGCGATCACGGCGATCATCGACCGGCGCTACCCGTTCGAGCAGGTGGCCGAAGCGCACCGCTACATCGAGGCCGGGAACAAACAAGGGAATATCATCCTCACCTGGGACACCGAATAACTGACCAATCCAAACAAGGGGGAAACAACATGAAAGCCATTGTACACCACAAGTACGGCCCGCCGGACGTCCTGCAACTTCAGGATGTCGAGAAACCCACGCCGAAAGATGACGAAGTGCTGGTCCAGATTCACGCCGCCGCCACCAACCCGTATGACTGGCATCTGATGCGAGCCGCGCCGTTTTTTGTCCGCTTGGAGGCCGGATTTCTAAAGCCCAAAAACCCGCTCTGCGGCGCGGACTTCGCCGGACGGGTGGAAGCGGTCGGCAGCGGTGTCACGCAGTTCAA
>JAFGTJ010000482.1 GCA_016934195.1 Anaerolineae bacterium
CTGCCCATCGTAGAAGGTGGGCGATCCGTCAGTGGGGTCATTGGTCAGGTCGCCGTTGCGGAAGCGGTCGGGGAAAATCTGGTAGACGACCGCGTTACGCATCCATTCCGGCGTGTAGAAGTTGGGATCGTAGACGGTCAACTGCCAGCTTAGATCGGGACTTTCCTGGTAAAGGCGTCCGCTCCCGCCCTCGCTGGACGGGTAATACGTGCTGTTATCACGGGAGCGGCTGTCGTCTTCGTAGAAGTAGGTTTCGTCACCGATCCGCACCACGAAGCGATACCAGTACAGGGCCGGGTCTTTGCCCACGTCGAAGGTGGCTTCCCAGTAATCGTAATGGTACTGGTCCAGCGTGGTGGCGACAACGGCCATCGGCAGCATGGTCTGCTGCTTGGCGAAGTCGTTCCATATCCGTATCGTGGCCGAATCGACCGCCCCCGCAAAACTGCGCAGCCGCAGCGTGACGGTGGTGTTGGTCGGGACAGCTCCGAACGGGCTGCGGTAGAGGTCGTTGTGGCTGCTGTGGTGCAGGCCGAAACTGCCGCCGCCTGATCCCCCACCTGATCCGCCGCCCGCGCTGCCGCCCGCCTGGACGGGTCCCGACGCGGGGAATGATGCGACCAAAAGCGCCGCGATCAACAAAACAAGCCCAATTAATGGTAAAATCTTCTGCTTTCCCATAATGTATATCTCCTGATCTAACTATGATCGGACTGTACAAAAGGTGTCTCTATTTAGCAAGGATCAACCTCATGCCAAGTGTGACCTGCCATACTTTATTTGGCGAATCAAAAGAGGTTCCTGTTGAACGGCTGAATCTGCGCGCCTCCGTTTATGGGCTGGTCGAACATCAGGGTAAATGCCTGCTGCTCAAGGGTCTGCATACCGGAAAATACGTGCTGCCCGGCGGTGGCATCGAGATCGGGGAACGGGTAACAGCGGCTTTGCAGCGGGAAGTCCGCGAAGAAACAGGATTGAGTGTATCTGTAGGCGAATTTATACATTTCCACGAGGATTTTTTCTACTACGACCCGCTAGACGTGGCCTTTCACAGTCTGATGTTCTACTATCGCTGCACACCGCTCACGTTTGACCTGATCGGGGATCACGACCCCGAAGACGACGACGTGATCGCGCCGCGCTGGGTCGCGCTGGACACGATCACCGCGCAGGATTTCCAGACACACGGGGCGCTCACGCTGCGCCTGTTGACGAATCACGACTGACACTCGAAAAAGAAAGGATCACCATGCCGCACTGGACCGCCAGTCTTCACCACGCCAATCCCGCGCCGCAGCCGTACCGGATTGGGGATACCGTCACGCTGCGGCTGCGCGCCGACCGGGACGCCCCGATCACGCATGTGATCGTCCGCACCACCCCCGACGGCGAACAGCACCTCGCGCCCATGCAACCGGCGGGCAAGGATACCGTCTGCCGGTGGTGGACGCTCGACCTGCCGCTGACCATGCCGACCACCCAATACCGCTTTTACGTGGTGTCCACTGAGGGAACGTGGTGGCTGACGGCGGCGGGACCGGTGCGCCACGAACCGACCGACGCGACCGATTTTAAGCTGCTGGCCGGGTACGCCGCGCCGGACTGGGTGCGCGACAGCGTGTTTTACCAGATTTTCCCGGAGCGCTTCGCGGACGGCGATCCGTCCAACAACGTGCGCGACCACGAATACACCCGGCACGGCTTCCCGACGCTGGCGAAGCCCTGGGGCGCGATCCCGACGCCGTACAACAAAATGAAGGGGATCGAATTTTTCGGCGGCGATTTGCCGGGAATCATACAAAAACTGGACATGCTCGCGGAGTTGGGGATCAACGCGCTGTACCTGAACCCGATTTTCACATCACCGACCAACCACAAGTACGATATCACGGACTTTAAAGCGGTCGATCCGCATTTTGGCGGGGACGCGGCGCTGATCGATCTGCGGCGGGCGCTGGACGCGCGCGGGATGCGCGTGATCCTGGATATCACGCCCAACCACTGCGGCTCGCGGCATCCCTGGTTCCTGGCCGCGAAAGCCGATCCCGCCGCGCCGACCGCCGGTTATTTCTTTTTCGACAATCACCACGGCGATTACGTCGGCTGGTTGGGACACAAAAGCCTCGTCAAGCTGAATTACCAGAGCGCGGGCCTGCGCGAAGCCATGTACGGCGGGCCGGATGCCGCGCTGCGCTACTGGCTGCGCGACCCGTTCCGCGCGGACGGCTGGCGCTTCGATGTGGCAAATATGACCGCGCGCCAGGGCGAGAGCCAACTGGCGGAGGACGTTTGGCGCGAGATACGGGCCGCGCTCAAGGCCGAGCATCCCGACGCTTACCTGATGGGCGAAACGTTCTTCGACGGATCGCCGCTGCTGCAAGGCGATAAACTGGACGGCGTGATGAATTACCGGGGATTTTCGCGCCCGCTCGAATACTGGCTGGCCGGGATCGACTCGATACGCGCCGTCGCCCACATCAATGACGGCGCGGTCCCGATCCCGCTGCCGTCCGAAGCGCTGGCGGGCCAGTGGCTCGCCTACCTGGGCGCGATTCCCTGGCAGATCGCTTTGCAGCAGTTCAACCTGTTGGGCAGTCACGATACGCAGCGTATTCTGACGCGGCTGGGTGGCGACCAGGACCGGCTGCGCGTGGCGCTGGCGCTGTTGTTCACCTTCCCCGGCGTGCCGTCGATCTACTACGGCGACGAAATCGGTATGATCGGAAAGGACGATCCCGACAACCGCCGCTGCATGATCTGGGACACTGCCGAATGGGATCACGATCTGCGGGCGTACACTCAAACGCTGATCCGGCTGCGGCGCGAATCGCCCGCGCTGCGGCGGGGCGGATTCCAGATGATCTACGCGGCGGGCGATACGGTGGCGTTTCTGCGGGAATCGCCGGACGAGCGGCTGATCGTGGTAGCGCGGCGCGGCACTGATGGCCTGGACGCGCTGCCGGTGCGTCACGCCGGGGTGCCAGACGGTTTGCGCCTGCGCGATGTGATCGGCGGCGGCGCGGTGACAGTCGCGGGCGGGCATTTACCGCTGAATACGGGAGGAACGATCACGGCGCAAATCTGGCGTACAGCGGAATAAAGGGTATGCTTGGACCGGATGGAGGCACCTGTGTGTGCCTCCGACGGCGGGACACATGGGTTCCGCCCTACAATTTCAGCCGTTTCACGAATAGGCAGGACTCGTACATGCAGCGAAAATACGTGTTGGTGGTGGCATGTGCCGCCTTGTTTGGCCTGGGTGTCCTGGCCTCGGTGATGGGACCGGCGCTGGACAGTCTGGCCGAAAAAACCGGGACCGACCTGGGCGATATGGGCACGCTGGTTGCGGTGGGATTCTCCGGCGCATTGGTCGCGCAGCTTGGGGTCGGCCCGCTCAACGACCGGTTTGGGCAGCGCCCGGTGCTGCTGGCGGCGGTATTTTTCCTGGCCCCGGCAGCGGTCGGGATCGCGCTCAGCCCGTCCTACTGGCTGGTGCTGGCCTTTGGCGTGATGTGGGGCCTCGGTTTCGGATCGATTGACGTGACGAGCAACGTGATGGTGTCGTCCAGTTATCACGGCAACGTGGGCGTCATGAACCTGCTGCACGTCTTTTTTGGAATCGGATCGGTGATCGGCCCAGCGCTGGTCAGCCTGTCGCTGGTGCTGACCGACGACGCAACCCTGGCGTTCCTGATCGGGGCGGCGCTGATTCTCCTGCTGCTGCCGTTTGCGCTGCGCCTGCCGCGCGATCTGGGCGTGATCGAGGAAGATAAGGCCCAGGAAACTAACACGCGGTTCAGCTACCGCGTGCCGCTGCTGTGGATTCTGGGAGCCATGATCCTGCTGTACGTCGGGATCGAAGCCGGGATCGGCACCTGGACCACCGCCTATATCGAGCGCACCACACCATTCAGCGAAGAAGAAGCCGCGCTCGTCACGTCGGCGTACTGGTTCGCGCTGACCGGCGGACGGGTGGCGGGCGCGCTGTGGGGCAACCGCTTCACGCCCTATCAGGTGCTGTGGTTCAGCCTGATCGGAGCAGTAGCCGGTGGTCTGCTGCTGGCCTTAAGCACCGGCAATGCGGCGATATCCATCGCCGCGACCGTGATGCTGGGCTTTTTTCACGGACCACCCTTCCCCACCATTATCGGCATTACAACCGAAGCGTTTCCACGCGGACCGGGCCGCGCGGCGGGCCTCGTCGCCGCGATGGGCGGTGTCGGTGGCGCGGCGATGCCCTGGATTCAGGGACAGCTTTTGGACGACGTTAGCCCGGAATCCAGTGTGATCTGGATAGCGGTCAACTCGGTGATCATGCTGATTCTGTATATCAGCGTGCGGTCATCCAGCCAGCGCCGCGCGCGCCATCTGGCCGCTGAGAGTCAGCCGCGATTTTCGGAGTAACCGGCTATGTCCGACAGTTCATCTCCCAACAGCGCCGCGCCCGACTACCGCGCCCACGTCGGCCCGGCGGATCGCTACGACCTGATGGCCGCCAACCAGTTCACGCTGCTGGC
>JAFGTJ010000483.1 GCA_016934195.1 Anaerolineae bacterium
CGACTGGGAGGCATTGGCGGCGGCTCAGCAGGGTTAGCCCCTCCCCCTGGTCCCTTCCTCTCAGGGATAGGGACCAGGAGGGACCTGTGCCGCGCTTTTGAAGGTTTGGCGTAATTTGATTTGGAGAATTTACTCGAATGTATTTCTATTTCAATCGTTTGTTTCCAGGTGTTCGTTTGAGTTTTTCTTCCAACGCTTCGCGCTTTTTTCTCGTAGCTTCTGGTTGGACAAAATAGAAATCAAAAAGCCCTTCGAGAACGTCTAGTGTCCACTCGGCTTCGTGATCTTCTACAGTTGTAATTGTTCCAGTTAGTGTATCTTTGATTGGATGTGCAGCTATGTTACCGATGTGTCGTATAGCATCAATGCTTTCTTTCAGGTGAGATGGTAACGTGCCACTATCAAGCACTTGTTGGATTTCTCCATTTAGATTGCCAGGGTTAACGTTTGCATAACCTCTTAGAAGACCTTGAAGGCAACGCCGCGCCAACGCTGCGCTGGCTTTGGGACTCAAGTCTTGAATGACACGCGCCTCATTGTAATCTTCAGCCAGTTCAGAGGGGACTTCCGGCGGAGCTGGCGAAAAGGACGCATGTCTGGGCCAGATAAGGAACGGACCTAACCGTTTGGGAGGGTCCGGAGGTGGGCCTTCTCCTATGTGTGGTGGTAAACGGGGAAATGGATCATCTTGCATGATGTCTTGCAGGGAACCAACTGAAATGAATAAACTGAATTGTTTACAATTGGGACACAAAATGGCAGTCGTGAACCATTGTCCGTGCTTATCATCGATGAGAGTCCTGCTGCTGGTTTTATCATGAAACATGACTTGGCAATATGGGCATTTCATCAAGGGTTTTCCTTTATAACACTCACTGCGGCGTCAAGTCCCCTCTCCATAGCGTAGCGTCATGGAGAGGGGATTTAGGGGTGAGGCTAATTTACCCAAACCTCAGCAATACCCCGGTCGCATCATCATGCGTTTTCATACGCGGATAGAGTTCGTGATCGGCGTCCTCGGATTTAGCGCGCCACAACTGCCGCGCATATCCCGCCAACCCGTGTTCATCCAGTAAACGCGCCATCCGGTGACGGCGCTCGTGCATCAGCCGGGCGGCTTCGTCGGGATCGCGGGAGAAGGCTTCCCCGGCGGTGGCGGGCCATTCCAGCCCATCGGTCAGCGCGCACACCAATTGGACCCCTTCCAGCGCGACCTGCCCCGTTTTGACGAAATAGCGCAGTTCCGGCAGCCCATCCAGCACGCCGACGCCCTGGTTTGGCTGCGGGAGTCCGTGTTCGTCCACGTAGTTGTGATACAGACCGCTGTGGGTATTCAGGCGGCGCACGTCGGGATGCTGCACCAGTTCGCGGAACGGTTTATCGGGATGGTTGGCCCGCAGCCGGAGCGCGGTTTGCTGTAAGGCGCTGTCGGTCTGGATACCGTCTGATCCGGCGGGGATCGTGATCTGCCCGTCCTGGTAGACGACCAGCAGCATCGTATCGCCTGCGTGCGCGTAGCGGAGCGTGTGGCCTGCCGGATCGTATTCGGCCAACGTGATCACGCTGGCGGGCAGTCCCAGCCGCACCAATCGCGGATCGTCGGCCAGCGCGATGTACACTTCTTCCGGGAACCCCATGTGATCCAGGTCCAGCCCGCCGAAAATCCCCGTCAGGACGCGGCCCAATTCGGCGTTGGCCTCGATCAGCAGCGCGCGCGGATCGGCATACTCCCCCGCCGTAACTTGCCGTGCCAGCGAATCGCGGATCAAACGGGCCGAAAACGCGGCGGGCGTCAGGTCAACCGGCAGCGCGTCCAGGTAGTGTTGCAGCGGCGGCGGCGTGAGTCGCGTGGTGGCCCCGTCGATGGCGGCGAACACGATCTGGTCGCCCAACGGCCCGGCCTGCATCGCGATCCAGGCGTCCTCGTTGACTCGCCCCGGTTCGGACTGGCACACGATTTCAAGGGTTGGCACGGGGCGCGAACGCATGGGGGACTCCTTTGGCGCGTGGCTCAAAAAAAACGGGCATTTCCATCACGGAAATGCCCCACAGGAGCGGGTAAAGGGATTCGAACCCTTGACATCCAGCTTGGGAAGCTGACGTTCTACCACTGAACTATACCCGCGAATATGACGTTATTATATGCGGGGCGGTGGGGAATTGTCAAGCCGTTTTTGAGCATTCCACGCGGCGGGCGTGTACGATCTGCTGTATCCATCTGCTATAATGGGCGGCAGTCATGGCAACAACGGGGCGGTAACGGGGGCGGATCGTATTTCGCATGATACTCGCATGAAAAAACGGTGGCCGAGCATCCTGATCGGGCTGGCGGTGAGCGTGATCGCGCTGGTCTACCTGCTGCGGCGCGATCTGGGCGACATTCAGGACGAACTGGCGGGCGCGCGTTACTGGACCGTGATTCCCTGTATCGCGGTGTCGGCGGTCGGGTTATGGCTGCGCAGTCTGCGCTGGCGCGTCCTGCTGGATGGCCGTATCAGCCCAACGCACAGTTTCCACATTCTGAACGTGAGCTATTTTGCCAACGGCGTGCTGCCGCTGCGGATCGGGGAAGTGGTGCGGGCGGTCCTGGCGGCGCGCATCGATCCCCCGGTGCGCGTGTTGACATCCCTGAGCACGATTGTCGTCGAGCGCCTGTTGGATACGCTGGCGGTCTTCGCCCTGATCGGCCTGACGCTGGCGGTGCTGCCGGTCGGGTTGGAAATCGGCCTGATCGGGGCGCTGCTGGGTGTGGGCACGGTGATCGGCGTGATCGCGCTGGCGGTATTCGCGGCGCGGCCCGGTTGGGCGCACGGACTGCTCAACGGCCTGGGCCGGATTGTTCCGCCGCTCAAGCGCCCGGTGCTGCACGAATGGCTCGATCACCTGCTGGACGGCGTGACGCCGCTGGCCTCGCCGCGTGTGGCGGCGCAGTTGGTCGGCTGGACGGCGGTATCGTGGGCGGTGTCGGTGATCGCCGGTTATATTCTGCTGTACGCGATTTTCGACGATCCATCCTGGGCGGCGGCTATGGCGATGGTGGCGTTGGCCTCGTTTGCGATTGCGGTCCCGGCAGTGCCGGGCAATCTGGGACCGTTTGAGGCGGCGGTCGTGTTCGGGTTGGCGAGCGCGGATTTAGTCGGCGCTCCGACCGACGCCCCGGCGGTCGCGTTTGCGCTGCTGCTGCATATCACGAATCTGGTCACGTACATCGGCGCGGGCCTGATCGGGTTGTGGGCCGAAGACGTGAGTTTGGGCGAGATCACGCGGGCCGCGCGCGTCCTCCGGCAGGACGATGCAGCGGCAGATCAGCCCGCCGGGGAGCCGGTATAAGGATACGATTGTTAGCCCCTCCCCTAAATCCCCTCCCCGCAAGCGGAGAGGGGACTTGAGTGAGCAGCTAGCTCCCCCTTTCTCCACTTGTGGGGAAAGGGGGTTGGGGGGATAGGGGCTAATTGGCAAGATAAAAACACACAGAAATCTGGAGTCATGATGGGGCGTACTCAACCGCTCAAAATCCTGGTCGCGCTGCAATACTACCTGCCGCACCGGACCGGAGTCCCGATCCATGTGCAGCGCGTGGCGGAAGAACTGGTCCGGCGCGGGCACGACGTCACGATCCTGACCGCCCGCCACCATATCGACCTGCCGCGTGACGAGACGATCAACGGCGTGCGATTGGTGCGGTTGTGGGCACCGATCAAGATCAGCCGGGGGATGGTGATGCCCGCTTATCCCTGGGCGGCGTGGGGCCTGATCCGGCTGCATGACGTGGTGTGGCTGCACACACCCATGCTGGAAACGGCGCTGCTGACCTTGCTGGCGGGCCGGGCCGGAAAGCGCGTTGTCGCCACGCATCATGGCGACCTGATCCTGCCGCCGGGATTTTTTAACCGTTTTGTGCGCTGGTTCACCTTCGCCAATTACCGCTACATGGCGCAGCGTGCCGCCCGCCTGATCGCCTATTCGCAGGATTACGCCGATTACAGCTACTATTTAGGGCCGTTTATGGACAAGGTGACGGTCAATTACCCGCCGATCCAGGTCCCGGACCCCGACCCGGATCGCGTGGCGGAACTGCGCGCCCGCTGGCAGCGCAACGGCGGCCCGGTGATTGGTTACGGGGGACGGTTCGTGCTGGAAAAGCGCCCCGACCTGTTGATCCGCGCCCTGGAAGTGATCAACCGGACCTATCCCCACGCGCGGATCGTGTTCGCCGGGGAATACGATATCAAGTACGAAGACACCTGGGAGCGCAATCAAGCCCTGATCCAGCGTTACGAGGAGCAGTTGGTATTTCTGGGCAAGCTGGAAAGTATGCAGGCGATGGCGAATTTCTTCGCGGCGTGTGATGTGTTGGCGCTGCCCAGTGACTCGGAATGCTTCGCGCTGGTGCAGGTCGAGGCGATGTTGTGCGGGACTCCGGTCGTCATGACGGACACACCCGGCGGGCGCGTCCCGGTGATCGAAACCGGCATGGGCCGCATCGTCCCGCGCGGCGACTGGCAGGCGATGGGCGAGGCGCTGGTGGACGTGTTGGGCCATCCCGATCAGTACATCAAGCCGCGCGATCACATCGAGCGCGTATTCAACCTGGGCGAAACGGTGGACCGCTACGAGGCGGAATTCCGGCAGGCAGCGAGCCTCATCCCCTAAATCCCCCTCTCCATTCAAAATAGAGAGGGGGACTTGATCGGCCTGACTTGTTTCCCCCTCTCCGCTTGCGGGGAGGGGCCAGGGGGAGGGGCTATTTTTTAGCATCGAGGACACCATCATGCACGAATACCAACACCAGCCGCTACGCCTTCCCAACCGCAAACGGCGCAACCGTGATATCTGGCTGGGCCTGATCATCATTTTTCTGGTGCTGCAACCCGTTTCCTACCTGATGTTCGACCGCAGCAATCCCCCGGTCCGCAGCGAACCGGACTGGCCGCTGGCTTCGCCGGAGGTCAAACGGCTGGCGGTGGAAGCGTGTTTCGACTGTCACAGCAACGAGACGCGCTGGCCCTGGTATTCGGCCCTGTTCCCGGTATCGTGGCTGGTGTGGGTGGATGTGGACGGCGGGCGCGCGGCGGGCAATTTTTCCGAGTGGGACACGCACCCGCTGGAGACTGACGAGATTGCGGAAGTGCTCACCAGTGGCCGGATGCCGCCGGATAGTTACACGATCATGCACCCGGACGCCAAGCTGACCGACGCGCAGAAACAAATCCTGATCGACGGGTTGGACCAGATCGCGGGGCGGGAGTCGGGCGAGGACGAGCGCGAGGACGAGCACGAATCCGAGGACCGCGAGGACGGGCACGAGGACGAGTAACAGGGGGGCACGGTGGAAACACGTTTACCCACACCCGGCGTATTAAATGAACGATTGTACGGGTCGCGTTGGGGGAGCGCGCTGCGCGAATTCGTGACCAACAGCGGCTTATTCTGGATTTTTGATGCCCTGTGGGTGTTGAGCGCGGACGGCATCGACCGCTACGTGTCCGAGGTGGCGCACTGGTTTTTGCTGGCGGCCAGCCTGGTCCAGACGGTGGTGATCAGCCGCGCGCCGGGCAAGCGCCTGTGGTGGGGCAATTTTACGGTCCCGGTGCTGTATACGCTGCTGGACGTGATGTTCGAGGGCGGGGAATTTTTCGACCAGAGCTACCACGCGGTTTTATGGGCGTATGCGGCGGGGATGGCGCTGGCCTACGCGCTGTACACCTACTGGCCGGGCCTGTCGGCCATTCTGCAAGGCGTGCTGCGTACCTCCCTGCTTCCGGCGCTGTATATGATCTCGGAGGAGCCGGTCTGGTCTTCCGGCGCGATGAGTCTGTCAACGTACTGGTTTGAGGATTCGGCGCACCTGTTTATTCTGCTCTCGTCGGTCTTTTTCGGCGTGCTGCTGGGAATCTCAACGCTGCTGCGTGACCAGTTCGAGCGAATGCTGCGCGACCTGAGCGCCTACCTGGAACGGCTGACCAGTTGGGTATTTGATCCCGCGCTGGTGGCCGATTCGTATGGCGACACGTCCCGTATGGGTTTGCAGCGGGTACAGCGCACGATCCTGTTTATGGATATTCGCGGTTTCACGGCGTGGAGCGAGCGCACCGATCCGGCAGTGGTTGTGCAGATGCTCAACGCTTACTATACCCTGGCCGAACAGGTGGTTGAACAGCATGGCGGTTTTAAGATGCAACTGATTGGGGACGAAATCCTGACGCGCTTTGCGACCGCTGAAGACGGCGTGCGGGCGGCGCGAGCGCTGCAAGCTCCGGTCGCGCGGCTGCTGGCGGCGGACAACCTGGGCGCGGGAATTGGACTGCATACCGGGGACGTGATCGAAGGCTTGATCGGCAGCCAGAAAACGCGGCAGTACGGCGTTATCGGGGACTCGGTGAATACCGCCGCCCGGCTGCAAAGCGCGGCGCGCAGCGGCGAGGTGGTCTTGAGCGCGGCGACCCGCCAGTTGTTGCCGCCCGATCTGGTCCAATCCATTACCCGCGAGGACGTGATCAGCGCCAAAGGCAAAACGGACCCGCTCCCGGTGTATATTATCGAATGTCCCGCCGAGGATTAACCATGATCGTAGACCCGAACATGATCCAGCACATGACCCGCAACGAGGCGGATATGGCCTTCAAGAAGCGGGTCCAGAGCATTTTTGAGTGGATTCCGCCCGCTGA
>JAFGTJ010000096.1 GCA_016934195.1 Anaerolineae bacterium
CTGCTCAATATGCAGCCGCTTGATTTCCGCGCGCATCGTTTCGCGAAACTCCGCATCCAACGCGCCGAGCGGTTCATCCATCAAAAACGCCGCCGGACGCCGTACCAGCGCCCGCGCCAATGCTACGCGCTGCTGATCGCCGCCGCTTAACGCGCCAGGACGCATATCCAACACCCGCTCGATTCGCAGCAGTTTCGCCACTTCTGTAACGCGCTGCCGGATTGTCTCTTTCGATTCCCCCTGGGCTTGCAGCGGAAACGCGATATTCGCCAGCGCGGTCAAATGGGGGTATAGCGCAAAGAATTGGAACACGAATGCAATATCGCGTTCGCTTGGATGCGCCCAGGTCACATCGCGCCCATCGAGCAGGATCGTGCCGCTTGTCACCGCTTCCAGCCCGGAGATCATGCGCAGCGTGGTCGTTTTGCCACAGCCGGAAGGTCCCAACAGCACCACAAATTCGCCGCTGTTGATCGTCAGATTCATCGGTTGGACGGCGGTAAATTCGTCAAATTTCTTTTCTACATTTATCAGTTCAATCGTTGCCATGATGCGCCCCTAACCCTGCCGGATCGCGCCGAAAGTGACGCCGCGCAGCAAATACCGCCGCAGCGCAAACGTAACCAACACGACTGGAATCAGAAATCCGAGCGAGCCAGCCGCAATCGCCGCCCACTCGATACCCCCCGTACCTAACACCGATGGAATGCTCGGCGGCGCAGTACGTGCGGTATCGGCGGTGAGCATCAGGGCAAACGCATACTCGTTCCAGGCAAAAATGAAACTAAACACGGTCGTCGCCGCGATGCCAGTCACAGCCTGCGGCAGCACGATCTGGATAAACGCTTGCAGTCGCGTATAACCATCCACCAGCGCGGCTTCTTCATACTCGCGTGGGATTTCGTCAATGAACCCCTTCAATAGCCAGACCGAAAACGACAGGTTAAACGCCGTATACAACAAAATCATGCCGAGGTATTTGTCATAGAGTCCCAATTCGCGGTACATCAAAAAGATCGGGATCGTGACCACAACCGGCGGCAGCATACGGGTACTGAGGATGAAAAACAACAAATCGCCCTCACCCGGCACGTTGAAGCGGCTGAACGCATACGCCGCCAGCACGCCCAAAACCACCGAGAGCAGCGTGGAAGTACCCGCGATGATCAGCGAATTTTTCAGGCGCTTAACGTAATCGCTCTGGCCGGTGATCGCCTGCCCGCGTTCGAGCATGACTTTATCTTTCCAGTCCAGATCATCGCGCTGCTTGTATTCTGCGACCTGCTGTTCGTTCAATTGACGGCGGTCATAGAGCAGGCTGATGAACCCCTCCATCGTTGGTTCAAAGATCACTTTGGGGGGGGAAGCGACCGCATCCGAACGCGATTTAAACGCCGTCATGCCCATCCATATCACCGGGATCAAAGTCAGCGCCGCCAGCATGATCACAACGCTCGCACGAATCGACTGCGCCGCCTGCCAATTAGGGTGTACTTTATCTACGCGCGTGGAATAACCCACCGGAGTATGCGGTGCGCCTTCAGCGACAGTCATACTTGCCCCGCTTGTGGGAATGAAATTTTTCAGCGCACCCAATCCGGCGATGATCAGCCCTGCGGCCACAAGAATCACGATTACCGTGCCAACCGCAGCATTTCCCACCGCATCAATGACCGGTTTCGCCAACGCAAGCAGCAGCATAAACACCGCGCCGCTCACCACACCGACTACCACGCCCAGCAACAGGCCCAGCAAAAACGGATAGCCCTTGTGCCGCAGCACAGGCGGCGTTGCCGTGAGTCCGGCCAGCACCCAGAAAATACTGAAATAGACAATCCAAAAATCGGGAAGTGGAATTGTCATCGTTAACCTTCCCTCATCCGGTTCAAAGAGCGAATATACAGGTTGCTGACCGCGATGATGATGATCAGCACGACATAGGCCAGCGCGCTCGATTCACCCGTCTTGAATTTGCCCAAAAATGCCTCACGGTACAGTCGCACGGATACGGTTTCGGTCGCATCACCGGGTGTCCCCCCGGTCAGGCCCATTACCAGATCGAACGCTTTGAACGCCTCAATCGTGCGGAACAGAATCGCAATCGTGAGCAGGGGCATCACCTGCGGTAGTGTGATCCGCCGGAACTGGAACCACGAACTCGCCCGATCAATCGCCGCCGCCTCGTAGAGATAATCCGGGATCGCACCCAGGCCAGAGAGACAAAGCAGCATCACAAACGGACTCCACATCCACACATCTACGATGATGATCGCCCACAATGCCAGCGTAGAATTTGCCAGCCATTGATCGCCCGCCGTCGGGTTCATATAGATGATATGGTTAAAAATACCTTTAGAGGGATCAAAAATGAGCTTCCAAAACAGCCCAACCACGACGGGCGAGAGCATCATCGGAATCAGGATCAGAGTCGTGATAATGCCGCTGCCTTTGAATTTCTCGCGCAGCAACAGTGCCAGACTGAACCCCACGATCACCTGCAATCCCACCGAAAACACCGCGTATTGCCCGGTGACGGTGAAGTTATGCCAGTACCGGCTCCGCTCGGTAGTCAAAATCTTTTCAAAATTGTCTAACGCGATCCATTCCGGTGACTCGTTGGCGATGACGGAATAATCCGTGAAGCTGAGGTACAGGCTGTAAAACAGCGGAAAGACGTTCATCAGTATCAACAGCACGAGCGTGGGCATGATGAAAAATGTTGCGATTCGCCCGTCACTCAAGTGCCGCCGTCCGCTAAATGCTTGAGTATTGACGTGGGACATGCGCCTACCTTTTAACCTGTAATTATTACGGGAGGCGGTTTCCCGCCTCCCAGAACAATCGTCACAACTGGTTTAGATTTACTCGGTCAGTACACCCGCATCGACGAGAATTTCATACTGCTCAATGGCGGTATTGTCCAGCGCCTCTTTCGCGGTACCTTCGCCCCCCACCACATAGGCGTGCAGGTAGCGCTGCACCGGCTCAAGCAGTTCGCCAAACTCTGGGATATTCCAGAAGTCCTTCACGAAGGTCATCGAGTCGGCAAACGCGGGGTTATAGGCCGTGTTGGTGAGGAACGCCTCCGATTCCAGCACTTCGATATTGCACGTATAACCACCGACCTCGGCCCATTGCTCCTGGACAGCGGTGCTCGCGAACCATTCGACGAAGTCCATCGAGGCTTGTTTGCGTTCGTCGCTGATGTAGCTGAGCACGCTCAACCCCTGACCGCCCAATGCCACATAGCGATCACCGTTCGGGCCAGCCGGTCCGGGGAAGAAGCCCGTTACGTCGGCATAGGGGTTAATGCCCGGATTCGCCAGCGCGGGGAAGAAGGCGAAGTAGTTCATGATCATCGCCGTCTGGCCGTTGATGAACACGTCATTCATTTCGGCGTAAAAGGCGTTGTTCGTGCCAGGAGGCGCAAACTGGTACAGCCCTTTATAGAATTCCAGCGCTTCGATGGCGGCATCGGAGTTAACAACTCCCAAGACCTGATTATTTTCATCCTGCCAGCCAGCGCCCCAGCTAAAGAGCACGTTCTCGAAACCCATCGTCAGCCCGTCATAGTCGATCTGCGTATACACGCCGACGCCATACAGGTTATCGTCAGGACGGGTGAAAAATTCGGCAATGTCGCGCAACTGCATCCAGTTATCGGGGGGCGCAAGCGGATAGCCGTATTGGGCTTCAAACTCTTCCATGTTCGTCGGATCTTCGAACAGATCTTTGCGGTACGCCCAACCTACCGCATCACCCTCGGTGGGATACGCATAGTAGCGGCCCGATGCAGCGGGATATTCGCCGTAGAATTGCAGGGTGGCAGGCGTCACAGAGTCTTTGATGCCACTTTCGAGCATGAAATCGGTCAGGTCAACATAGTGTCCCTGTGTAGCGCCCTGGCCTACCCACTGGCTGTCGCCAACCACCATATCATACGAGTCGCCCTGTGCGGCCCATTCCGCCGCCATGCGATCATAGAAGCTGCCCCAGGGTTCCTGGATGACATTCACTTTGATACCGGTTTCCGCCTCATAGCGGTTGCCGATTTCCTGCAAATAATTGGCCGGGTCCCATTCAGCCCACAGAATAACCAGTTCGTCAACTTCCTGGACAGGGGGAGCTGCGGTTACGCCACCGACCAGCGTCAGGGCCATTGCAATCAGGATAAACAGACTGGCTGATTTTTTTAACATTCGAAATGCCTCCTGTAATCTTTGTTTGGTAAGCAAGCGTTTTCTGAGGTGTGGTTTAGGTGTCGCTTGTGAGGGATGGCTCCTTTCTCTAAAAATATTTAGCTCAACTTAAAATTGAAGTGTTGTGCGAAACCGGAATTAATTACAGGGTGGGATCAGGGAAATAAGCGGTCTTGCCGGATATCATAGGCGTGTAGACTAAGCGCTGCCTCTACAACATCAGGTCTGCACACACTATTTCCTTGAGCCAAAAAATAATTAGATCAACAACGCCAAATATACATTACTGGAAAACAATCCTTCTGTCAATGAATTGAATATTTCATTTTGTAAAGTATTGACCATCTACACGATCTGATCCCCGGTCAGTCGCTGTGTCCGATAAGCTCTTCGATGGTGCGCAAAAAGCGAACATCATCCAACGGTTTAGGAAAATAAGCGTCGAATCCTTCATTCATCACCCGCTGCTTGAGCGACGGGGTGTGGTAAGCGGTGATAGCAATACATGGCAGCGCCGCCCAAACGTCATTCTGACGGATACGGTGGAGCAGCTCAAACCCATCCATGCCCGGCAGCGCCAGATCGATAACAATGGCAGCGTGTTCCTGCGGCGAGAGCAGTTGGAGCGCATCTTCCGCCGTTCCCGCAATCTCTACCGGAATATTCGAGCGCATTAACATGCGGGCGATCAGTTCCTGTCCGTCGGGATCGTCTTCAACAATCAGCACTGATTCAGATTGCATCGTGGGAGCACCTCTCCGGGGGGTACTATTACACCCAGTTCCAAGGGTAGATTCACCGTAAAAATTGAAAATCTATCTACTTCGCTTTCAACCGTAATGCAACCCTGCATCAAATTTACCAGATTGTTCACAATCGAGAGGCCCAATCCTACCCCCCCATAGCGGCGCTTGGATGAGCCATCGAGTTGTACGAAATCCTGAAAAATGATTTTTTGCATCGTATTGGGGATGCCGATACCGGTATCGGACACGCGAATAATGAGTCGATCTGACCGGCGTTTAAGGGTAAGATTAACCGTCCCATCGTTCGTGAATTTGATGGCATTGGCGACCAGATTCGTGACGATCTGGATCAGGCGTTCCTCGTCATGGACAACCTTATCCGGCAGGGACGGATCGAGATCGAGCGTGAGGTGAAGTCCCTTATCTTTGGCCTGAAGTTCCAGGTCTTGAACGATAGTTGTTGCCAGCGTATGTAACGAAATCTCCGACAGCACGATCTCCAGGCTGCCGGTAGCGAGACGCGACAGATCGAGTACGCTGTTTATGAGCATCAACAGGCGCTGCCCATTCGCCAGACAGCGTTCAGCCATATGGATATTATCGTCATCGAGCTGCTGGCTGTAAAGCATCTCGCGCAAAAACCCAATGATCGCATTCAACGGTGTGCGCAGTTCATGGCTCATATTCGCCAGAAACAAATCCTTGAGTTTGGTGGCATTTTCAGCCTCGCGCCGGGCGTGCTGCTCGTGGACCACCAATTCCTGCAATTGTTCCTGCGCGCGTTTGCGCTCGGTGATGTCCGTCGCAATCCCTAAAAGCTGCACAGTTTCTTCATCTGGCGAGATCAGGGGAACTTTGGTGGTTTGATACCAGTGTGTTTCGCCTGTAACCGCATTCGTGACAGGTTCTTCCGCGACAAACAACGGCTGGCGTGTCTGGATAACCTCCCTGTCATCGGCGCGAAAGCGTGTGGTTTCTTCGCGGATGGGATTGAAATCCTCGTCATATTTCCCGACCATTTGCTGAGGCGTAGCGCCGTAAGCATCCGCCAGCGCTTTATTGACCAGGGTGAAACGGCCCTGCTCATCTTTGGCGAAAATGAAACCGGGATCAAGATCGATCACCTGCCGCAAAAAGTTACGCTGCGCCTTGAGCCGATCCTGAGCACGCTTGCGATCTGTGATGTCGGTCGCCACGCCGAGCAGTTGTACGGTCTGTCCATCAGCGGCCATTAACGGTACTTTGATCGTCTGGTACCAGCGCGTTTCACCCGTGACGGCATTGGAAAGCGGCTCTTCCGCGATGAATTTCGGCTGGCATGTGCGGACTACCTCCAGATCATCCCGGTGAAAATGCTCGGCTTCCGCGCGGATCGGATTGAAATCCTCATCGAGTTTGCCGACCATCGCGTCCGGCGTCGATCCGTAAGTATCCGCTAGCGCTTTGTTGACCAGCATAAACCGTCCATGTTCATCTTTAGCGAAAATGAAACTGGGATCGAGATCGATCACCTGCCGCAAAAAATTACGCTGCGCCTCTAACCGATCCTGAGCGCGCTTGCGGTCGGTGATGTCGGTCGCCACACCGAGCAGTTGTACGGTCTGTCCATCAGCGGCCATTAACGGCACTTTGATCGTCTGGTACCAGCGTGTTTCACCCGTGACAGCGTTGGAAAGCGGCTCTTCCGCGATGAATTTCGGCTGGCATGTGCGCACCACTTCCAGATCATCCCGGTGAAAATGCTCAGCTTCGGCATGAATAGGATTGAAATCCTCATCGAGTTTGC
The DNA here is from genome assembly GCA_016934195.1 of Anaerolineae bacterium. Lineage (GTDB taxonomy): Bacteria > Chloroflexota > Anaerolineae > Aggregatilineales > Aggregatilineaceae > JAFGTJ01. The sequence goes on from JAFGTJ010000096.1 coordinate 6,732, forward strand.
CGACCATCGCGTCCGGCGTCGATCCGTAAGTATCCGC
>JAFGTJ010000484.1 GCA_016934195.1 Anaerolineae bacterium
ATTCATGCGGGGGCGGGCGGCACCGATGCCCAGGACTGGGCCGAAATGCTGCTGCGCATGTATCTCCGTTGGGCGGAACGGCGCGGCTTCAAGATCGAGATCGTGGACCAGACTCCCGGCGACGAGGCCGGGGTCAAAAGCGCCACTCTCGCCATCCAGGGCGATTACGTCTACGGCTACCTCAAAGCCGAACGCGGCGTCCACCGGCTGGTACGCCTCAGCCCATTCGATTCGGCCCATCGACGGCACACGTCCTTCTCGTTGGTCGAGGTCTGGCCGGACGTGCAGGAAGACATCGGCATCGAGATCGACGAAAAAGACCTGCAAATCGACACCTTCCGCAGCAGTGGGGCCGGAGGCCAGAACGTCCAGAAAAACGAAACGGCGGTGCGGATCACGCACATCCCGACCGGGCTGGTGGTAAGCTGCCAGAACGAACGCAGCCAGAGTCAAAATAAAGACCGCGCCATGCAGGTGCTCAAAATGCGGCTGCTGGACCTCCAACGGCAGAAGCAGGAAGAGGAATTCGCGGAACTCAAGGGTGAGCACGTCAGCGCGGGATGGGGCAACGCGATCCGGTCCTACGTGCTGCACCCTTACAAAATCGTGAAAGATACCCGCACCGGCCACGAAGCGGGCAATCCTCAAGCCGTGCTCGATGGCAGCCTGGACGATTTTATGGAAGCCTATCTCGCTGCCAAAGTCGGCGCAGCGGGATAATATTTCCCCCTCCCCTTTTACACACAACACCGTAGGGGCGATTCATGAATCGCCCCTACCGGACATACCCGGATACCACCGAAATCCCCCGCCGCGCGCGTATAACCGTGCAGGTATTTATAAGATGTGCGCGTACTCTTGAGGAGGAATCATGCACACCCCCAAAACCATATTGACATGGTGCAGCAGCACCCTTATCAGCGGACTACTCCTGGCAGCGCTGGCGCTGGCATTCGCCGTACCCGGCGCAACCATCGCCCAGGACGATCCCACCGCCACGCCGGGCTTTGTCATGCCTACACTGCCCCCGATGCCGACCATCGCGCCGCCCCCCATGTCCAGTATCCCGAATCTGGCGGAAGCCGGATTACCAAGCGGGTACGGCGGCGGCGTGATCGCCTTTAGCTCCGACCGTGACGGCGACGAAGAACTGTATCTGGTCAGCGCCAACGGGCGCGAACTGCGCCAACTGACCGACAGCGATGGTCAGGATATTTTCCCCGCATTTTCGCCGGACGGATCGCGGATCGTATTTTGCTCGGATCGCGGCGGGGAACACGATATCTACCTGATGACGCTGGCAACCGGCGAAATCGAACTGCTGGCCGCGCTTCCCGGCGGCGACTACACTCCCGACTGGTCGCCGGATGGGTCGCGGATCGCCTTTGTGAACGAATCAAATCCCGACAGCAACCCGGTGATCCTGATCGTGTACGTAGCGACTGGCGAGATCATGCCCCTGACCGATGGGACGTATGCCAGTTTTTGGCCCGCCTGGTCGCCGGATGGATCGCAGATCGCGTTTGTATCTGAGCGCGATGGCAACGCGGACATTTACGTGATCACTGTTGACGCCAACAGCGGCAGCGGCGAGGAATCCCGGCTGACCACCGATCCGGCGGTGGACTGGAATCCTGATTGGTCGCCGGACGGATCACGGATTGTCTTCAATTCCGACCGCGACGGCGACGACGATATCTACACAATGGCGGCAGATGGCAGCGATATCCAGCAGTTGACCGACAATGATGTCAGCGACTGGAACGCGGCATGGTCGCCGGACGGTACACAGATCGCGTTTGTGTCGTATCGCAGCGAGGCCAGGGGTGCTAACGAGATTTTCGTGATGGCAGCAGACGGCAGCGACGTCCATCGCGTGACGGTCAATCCTACCCACGACGAGGCCCCGGCCTGGATGCCGGAGGTCACGCCGCCAACCACGCGCGGCACGATCCTACTGATCTTCGGGCGGCAGTATATCGCGCCGATTGTGACCACCATCATTCCCATGTTCGAGGACGCCGGATACGATGTAGTGATCGCGTCCCATACGCTGGATACGCTGCATGGCAAGGATTCCAACGACACCCGGCAGGCGGATTTACTGCTGGAATACGTGAATGTCGCGGACTACGACGCGGTGATTTTCTCGTGCGACAACGATATCACCTTCGGCACAATGGCCCCACTGGTCAACATGATCGCCCAGGACGCAGTAGCTCAGGACAAAGTGGTCGGCGCGATCTGCTCTGGGCCGCGCGTATTGGCGCGCGCGGAGGTAGTGGCGGACAAAATCGTAACCGGCGAACCGTCGAGCACCTGCCAGATGTTAGATCGGGCGGGCGGAATCTGTACCGACGCGGGGTTGGAACAGGACGGAAACATGATCACGGCCCGCACGCGCGATAACCGCCGCGAGTTTGCCGAGGCGATTCTCGCTACGCTGGACACCCAGGACTAACGGTCTGTTACTTGCGTTTCCGGCCAGATCGATATATACCCCTGGAATGGACGTTTTTTTGGGTGATAAAGGGATAGACATTATGAGTTCTGAAGAACCGACGATCCAAGACCGTATTAACGCGCTGCGCCGGGAATACGACGCGCTGCGCAGCAAGATCAGTATGGCCGACGTGACCCGCAAACTGGGTGACGTGGCAACCCAGATCACCGGGCTGCCGGGCGAGATCAAGGGTGTCCGCGAACGGGGCTATGCTTTCGCCGGGTACCTGGAACGCAAAGCGGAAGTCCTCCAGGAGCAGTGGGCCGACATCCGGCGGCAGGTGCAGAGCGTCGTGAGCAACGAGATCGCCCGCGTGCAGGGGCAGTTCGACGAACTGGGCGATATGTGGAAACGGCTCGAAATGGCTGCCACCGACCGGGGCAAGGAGCAAAATATCAACCTGATCAGCGTGTCGCTGAACAACGTGGATAACACCGTTGAAGCGGCCCGCGCCCGGATCGAGGGCATGTATGGCAGCGTGCCGGACAATGTCTCACAAACCCAATCGCAGCTCGCGCAGATCAAAAAATTCCTGGATCGCGCCGACGAATCAACCGCCAGTTGGGGGCCGACCGAAGCGCTCTATCTGGCAATGGAGGCCGAGTGGCGGCTGACCGGCAAAGGCAAAAAAGACCCCGACGGCATCCTCTACCTGACCGACCAGCGCCTGATCTTCGAGCAGAAAGAAAAAGTCGGCGGACGGATGGGGTTTGGCGGCGAGAAGGTGCAGGAAGTCGTGTTTGAGGTCCCGGTCGGCGCGATCAGCGAGGTCAAGGCCGAGGATAAGGGTGTTTTGGGGCGAACCGACCTGATTCACCTCAAGCTCAGCAGTGGGGATTACGCCGAAACGACCTTCGAGGTCAAGGAAGGCGGCGTCGATAGCGATTGGTTCGCTGGACAATTGAACCGCGTCGTTACCGGCGAGATCGAAAAAGAGCGCGCCATCCCGGTCGATGAAGCCGCCGTCGAAGCGGTCCGCGCCGCGCCGACCGCCTGCACCACCTGCGGCGCGACTCTGCCCGCCGTTACACGCGGCATGACGGAAATCGCCTGCGAATACTGCGGAACGGTTCACCGGATATAATGTAGGCACACCGTTATAGCAGCATTGGCCCCCGGTTCGAGTTTTGGGACCGGGGGCCTTTTCGCGTGATTCCAGACTCCCGCTATAATTGCCTGCCTCGTTGAATCTGGTTATAACCGAGTGTGTCGTGAGTCTTATTGGGCAGGAGTATCGTATGCAAGGGGACGTTACCGGCGCGATCACCAACATCATCACCGGAATCATAGCCGGGGCGGTGATCATACTGGCGCTGGCGGGTTGCAGCGGGTCCGGCGAATCGGACGAACCGGATCAACCGGCTGAATCGTCCCCGCCAATCCGCAGCACGACGGTAAGCATCCCGACGGATGCCCCGGCCCTGATTCCGCCCCTCCCGACCGCGACCCAAACGCCGCTGTCCAGCATTACCCCGGTGAGCGCGTCACCGGCAGCGACAACCGCGATCACAACCGTGAGCACCACATCAGCGGCGATCCCAACGGAAACGGCGGTGATAGCGCCGACCAGCGTCCTGGTGATTCAGCCCACCATCACGCCAACGCCGCTGCCCCCGTCGTCCCCAACGGCGATAGCGGCGGCACGGCCTATCGCGCAGGTGTGCGGAACGTGTGATAATCTGCGGCTGCGCGAAACACCCGGTTCGGCGGGCCGCGTCATGGCCGAACTCACCGCCAACACGCCCCTGACCATCATCGGACGCACCCAGGACAATGCATGGCTGCAAGTTGTCCTCAATAACGGCACGGTCGGATGGGTGGCGAGTCAGTACGTGGAAAGCGACCTCGATCTGGCCGTGTTCCGCGTGGTGGACCAGGATATCACCGACGCCGCCGTTCCTGCCGCGCCGGGTGCGGCGGG
>JAFGTJ010000485.1 GCA_016934195.1 Anaerolineae bacterium
CAGCATGACCTGATCCTGAGCGGCGTTTAGCGCTTCAATGAACAAATCCAGCACCCGCTGCGCGTTCTTCACCTGCGCGAGATTGAGCATCAGCAGGAACAGGTCATGGGCAAGATACGCCATTGGTTAGTGCTCGCTTTGACGGGCCGCTGGCAGAAATTCCGGCGCGTTTTCCGCCAACCACTGATCCGGGTCCTGGTAGTACGGATTCTCGGTGATAATGCCGCCGCTGATGGTATACGGGTGCGTGCGCAGCACATCCATGATAGTCGCGCCGGAGAATTTGGTCAGGTTGTACAGGCAAATGCTGATCCAGGGCTTGCCGGGGATGAAATAATTCAGGCGTGACTCGTAGGCCATCAGGTGTTCGACGCCGGGAATGGCTTCCAGCGCCCAGACCATTTCGGCAGTAGCGCGAATATTGCGCGGTCCGTCCCGCTGCGAGTCGGCATAGAAATCGTTCAGCCCATCGTCCATTGCCCAGGGCGAAAACGTGCCATCCGGGTAATACAGATCGCGGGCGGACGTCAGTTGAAAACGATTGGGGTCGTCCAGGTGCGGGACGCAGTCGGGGCAATACTGGCTAAACGCCTGCCGGAAATCGTCGGAGGTGCGCTCAGTGGGACAGTATCCCTGCAAGTCTCCGTCCCGGTCCCCCTGGCTCAAATAGCCAAATAAGACGGCGTCCCGTTCCGCTTCGGATTCGTACAACCCGGCGATGTGAACGCCCCAGTTGCAGGTATAGCCGCCGAAGCCCAGATTCAGAATTGGCTGGTCTGAGGTATGGATGTGCATCGATCAGGTCTCCGCGAGAACTATATATATTCGTTGATATATATGCTCCTGATTATAGCGCGGCTGGAACAAACATGCACTAGCGCGGGGCGCGATGCCGCAGCCGGACGTGCTTAAACTCCATGTACGAGTCCATCCCCGGCTGGCCCAGTTCGCGTCCTGTGCCGCTCATTTTCATCCCGCCGAACGGCCCGCGCATGTCGGTAATGTCGTTGATATTGATGCCAACCCCGCCGGACCGGATATGTTTGGCGGCGTAAAAGGCGCGGTCCAGGTCGGCGGTGTAGACATAGGCCGCCAGCCCGTAAGGGGAATCATTCGCCATCTTCACGCCCTCTTCCAGCGTGTCGAAAACCGCAATGGGGGCCAGCGGGCCGAAGGTTTCTTCCTGCATGACGCGCATATCGCGGTGTACACCCGTGAGCACGGTTGGCAGGTAGAAATAACCGTTAGCATATAACGGGCCGGTGGGCGAATCCCCGCCGGTTGTGACGGTCGCGCCGCGTTCCAGCGCGTCCGCGACGTGCTGGCGCACGGTATCAATGGCTTTCGCGTTGATCATCGGCCCCATGTCGGCATCCGGCTCGGCCAGACCGTCGGCGGTCACGCGCAGCTTAGACGCCGCCGCCGTGAAGCGCTCCACGAAAGGTTCATACACCCCGCGCTGCACGAAAATCCGGTTGACGCTGATGCAAATCTGCCCGGTATGCGAATAAGCGCGGCGCAGCGCGTCCGGTACGGCGGCATCCAGGTCGGCATCGTCGCAGACCACAAACGGCGCGCTGCCGCCCAGTTCCAGCGTGACGTGCTTGAGCTGGCGCGCGGCCTGCTCTGCGATCCACAGACCGGTAGCGGTCGAGCCGGTGAACGCGATTTTGCGGCTGAGCGGATTCGTGACCATCTCCGCGCCGACGCTGCCGCCCGGTCCGGTCACGACGTTCAGCACGCCGGGCGGGAGTCCGGCTTCGGCAAAGGCGCGGACAAAAGCCGTTGCGGCTAGCGGCGCTTCGCTCGGCGGCTTGATCACGAAGGTGCAGCCCGCCGCCAGCCCCGGTCCGAGCTTCCAGGCCAGCAGGTCTACCGGGAAATTCCAGGGCGTGATGGCGGCCACCACGCCCACCGGTTGGCGCAGCACGAACGAATGCGTCGGTCCCAGGTCACCGGCGAAGTGCGTCCCGTCGATGCGGCGGCCTTCCTCGGCGTAAAAGTCGATCACGTCGGCGCTGTAGCGGCATTCCTTGATCGAGTCGTTCAACGGTTTGCCGTGCTCCAGCGTCAGCAGGCGGGCGGCGGCGTCCAGATTGGCGCGGAAAATGTCCATTGCGTCGTGCATGAAACGCGCCCGGTCGCGGGCCGACATCCCCGCCCAGACCGGAAAGGCCGCGTCCGCCGCTTCGAGCGCGGCGACCACGTCCGCCGTCGATGCCTGGGAAATCGTCTGGATCACCGTGCCATTGGCGGGATTATTCACTTCTTGCGTGATCCCGTCTACGCTGGCGCGCCACTCGCCATTGATGAGTAGGGTTTGAGGTGTCTGAGACATAGCGTGTTCCTTTGGAAATAACTTTCAGCAATCAGCGGTCAGCAGTCGGTGTTCAGTGGTTAGCAGTAAGCGGTTAGTTCCAGAAATATCAGTCCGGCGAACCGTATCTCCCCCTCTCCATTCAAAACGGAAAGAGGGAGCTAACCGAAGGCCGGTAGGAGTGAGGCTTCTCCGCCTGATGGAGAAAACAAACAGACTTCGTACAATCCGTAGGACGGGACCCATGTGTCCCGCCGCCCGGAGGCACACGCAGGTGCCTCCCTACAACGTGACGGTCATAAATGGTTTGATGCGGACTTGAATTGGTTTCTCCACAACAAGACTCGCCTATAACTTTTCTCAAGCTGCCCCGAACGCTACCAACCCGTCCAGCGCGGCGCGAACCATCACGGCGTCTCGTTCGGCGCGTTGGCTCAGGTCCATGTGAGTGTGCGGTTCGGCATTGACCGTGATCAGGCACATAGCCGCCGTCGCAAGGCCCAGCATCCGGCCCAATACGAACAGCAGCGCCGCCTCCATATCCATCCCCAGCACGCCTATTTTCGCCGGGAGCGTCAAATCCAGCGGGGCATCACCGAGGCGCGTCGGGGCCATTTCCGGGTAAAAGGCGTCATGAGAGGATGTCAACCCTAACGCCACGTCCAGGCCCCGGTCGCGCCCGGCCTGGGCCAGCGTATGGACCAGGGTCCAATCCGGCAGCGCAGGATACGCCAGCGGCAGGTAGTGCGGCGACGTGCCATCACCGCGCACCGCCCCGGTGCTCAGGACGACGGTGCCCATCGGTGCGGTAATGCCCATCATCGTCCCGATACGAACTATTGCCCGTGCCCCCACCTGAGCCAATTCGTGGACGGCAATCGCGGTCGATGGCGCGCCAATGCCGCCCGACGCCGCCGTGATCGGGATGCCCAGGTATGCCCCGGTTGCGACGGCAAATTCACGGTTGCGGCTGATCTCGCGCGCGCCGCTCAACATTGCGGCAATCCGGTCCACGCGGGCCGGATCGCCGGAGAGCAGGACGAGCGGCGCTACATCGTCCGGCGTGCATTTCAGGTATAAGGTCGGTTCGCTCATGACTCAGCCGGTGAACCTGTCGAATCTACCGAACCTGTCGAATCTGCCGAATCTGCCGCAAATTTCCCAAAGTTCTGTTCGTAGCGCTGCATGGCGCGTTCCCAACTGGGCAGATTGGTCTGGCAGCCCATCGCTTCCAGCACGTATGACGCGATCACGACGCCCAACTGCGCGGCA
>JAFGTJ010000486.1 GCA_016934195.1 Anaerolineae bacterium
GCTACCGGGTTGGTGGGACTGCTGCTCAAATGGCGGTTTGGTGTCCCGCTGGACGTGCAGAGCCACAGCCATTTTTTTGAAAATCCCGACTGGATCGCAGAGCGCCCGCTGCGTAACCGGCTGCTCTACGCGCTGGCGAAATTTATCCTACCGCGCGCCGATACCCACCGCGTCCTGAGCGGGCGCGAAAAGGCTATTTACGTGAAACGCGGCGTGCCCGCTGACCGGATCGCGATTCTGACGACTCCCGCCCATGTGGATATCTTCGCTGTAGATCGTCCACCGGCTGAGTTGAACGCGCTGCGCGAATCGCTGGACCTCGCGCCGGGTGCGCCGGTTTTGGTCTGGGTGGGATTTCCGGCGGAGTTCAAGCACGTCGAACTGCTGCTGGCCGCTTACGAGCGAATACGCGCCCAACGACCGGACGCGCGGCTGGTGGTCGTGGGTTATTTCGATACGCGGCCCGACTTCAAGCGCCGCGCCGAATCCGCAGGTGTGATCTTCGCGGGGCGCGTGGCTCACGATGATCTGCCCGCCTATTACCAGATGGCCGATGTGTATTTGCACACGTCGCGTTATGAAGGTGTGCCGAAAGTGCTGATCGAAGCGCTGGCGTCCGGTACGCCGGTCGTGTCTACCGATCACCTGGGCGCGGACGTGGTGGTCCGGCACGGCGAAACCGGCCTGCTGACGCCCCATACACCGAACGCATTGGCGGCAGCAGCAATTGAACTACTCGACGATCCGGCGCGGGCGTGGGCAATGGGCGCGGCAGGCCGGACCGACGTGGTAGAACGCTTCGACTACGAGCGCCAGTTGGATCGGGTGGCCGGTTCGTTTCGCCGGACGCTGGAAGTGGCAGGCCGGGATAAGTAAAAGCGATTCTCTGAAAATTTGCCTGTTCGACGGTTTACCTCACCCCTAAATCCCCTCTCGAATTACGGAGAGGGGACTTGAAAACCACACTACGCTATTCCCCCTCTCCGCGCGTGGAGAGGGGGCAGGGGGTGAGGTAAACCACGCGAAATCCAAAAGAGCCATAAAGGTTTATCACCATGCGCTGGATCATGATCACCCGCAAGCTTGACCCGGCAGACGACCGCGCCGGGTTTGTTATGCGCTGGATTGAGACGCTGGCGGCGCGGTTGGATCACCTGGACGTGATCTGCCAGGAAACCGCCCACCCCACGCTGCCGGATAACGTGTCGGCTTACAGCATGGGCAAAGAGTCCGGCGCGGGACGGCCAACACAGGTGCGAAATCTGGTGAAGCATCTCCGCGCGCGCGTGCCGGAATCCGACGGCGTGTTATGCCACATGATCCCGCGCTACGTGTGGCTGTCCGCGCCCTGGACGCGCCTGCACCATAAACCACTGTTTTTATGGTATACGCACCGCCAGATCACCGCCGAACTGCGCCTCGCGCACCGGCTGGCAACCCACATCCTGACCGCTTCACCGGGCAGTTTTCCGCTGCCGTCCGGCAAGCTGAATGTGGTAGGGCACGGCATCGACACGGCCCTGTTCCCGCCCGCCGAGGGTGAATCCGCTCCGCCGGAGTTGGTGCTCGTGGCGCGGCTGTCACACATTAAGCGCCAGGATTGGCTGCTGCGCGCCGCTTCGGGGGTGATGGCGCGCGGTGATAGTAGACCGTTCCGCGTGCGGATTGTGGGCGGTCCGGTGGAAAAGGAGCCGGGCTATCTCGCGGAACTCCAAGCGCTGGCCGGATCACTGACGCCGCGCCCAGACGTGGACTTTACCGGGCCGCTGCCCCATGCCCAGGCTGCCGAGATAGTGCGGAACTGCGCGGTAGCGCTGAACCTCAGCCCGCCGGGATTGTTCGACAAGACCGCGTTGGAAGCGATGCTGACCGGTAAGCCGACCCTCGTGACGAATCCCGACTTTTTGCCGCTGCTCGGTGACGCGGCGGACGTGTTGTACCTGCCACCGGATGCCGACGAGTCGGTTTTGGTGGATCGGTTGGCGCACCTGCTCGCCCTATCGCCGGACGAACGGGCCGCGCTGGGCCGGGACCTACGCGAACGGGCGCGGGCGGCACATTCCCTGGATGGGCTGATGGACCGGATCGCGGCGCTGATGCGGGAAGCGGCGTCCCATGCCTGAACGAAAACCTGAGTTGGTCTATCTGGCGAACAACCGCCTGCCGACTGAAAAAGCAAACGGGTTGCAGATCGCGCAGATGTGCGAGGCGTTGGCCGGGGCAGGCTACGCGGTGACGCTGGTCGCGCCGCGCCGCTTCAATACGCCGGACATGCGCGCTGTCAGGTCGATCTGGGATCATTATGGGGTCGAGCGGGTTTTTACCTTTCGCCGCCTGCCCTGCCTGGACCTGTTCCCCCTGTTTCCACGCCATCATATCGCCTTTATCGTCCAGACATTTACTTTCATCCTGGCGCTTTTCGTGTGGCTGCTGCCGCGCCGTCCCGCCGTGATTTACACCCGCGACCTGTTCGTCGCGGTCGTGATCGTCCTGGTCCGGCCCCGTACCCGGCTGGTTTACGAGGCGCACCAGTTTCACGCCTCGCGGATTGGGCAGCGGTTGGAGCGATTCCTGGTGCGGCGGGCGTACAACGTGCCGATCACGGGCCATCTGGCCGTGAAATTGCGCGATCTGGGCGCGGCGCGAGTCCTGGTAGAACATGACGGCGTGCGTCTGGCGCGTTTTGAAGATATGCCCACCCGGTCCGAGGCGCGTGCTGCGCTGAATATAACGCCGGACGCCTTTGTAGTGGGATACGTGGGTCGCCTGTACACGTTGGGCATGGCTAAAGGACTGGATAAGCTGGTGAACGCCATCGCGGACGCGACCGGCGAGAGTACGGTGATCGATCTGCTGCTGGTCGGCGGACCGGACGAGGGCGTCACGGCGATTCGAGAGCAGTGGGCCGCGCGCGGACTCCCGGCGGAGCGACTGCATACGGTCGGGCAGGTGCCGCCGGACGACGTGCCGCGTTACCTGGCTGCGATGGATGTGGGCATTATGCCGCAGCCCTGGACCGATCATTTTGCGTATTACACCTCGGCGCTGAAATTGTTTGAATACATGGCGGCAGGCTGCGCGATCCTGTCCTCGGACCTGCCAAGCACGGCGGAAGTCGTGCGCGATGGCGAGTCGGCGCTGCTGGTTCCGCCCGACGATGTGGCGGCCTGGGCTGCGGCGCTGCGGCGGTTGGCGGCGGATCGGGATTTAGTGGTCCGGTTGGGCGCGCAGGCGCGGCAGGATGTGCAGCATTACACCTGGGACGCGCGGGCGGCGCGTATCCGGGCATTTGTGGAAAATGAGGGATAGAAAATTATGCGCGTGGGATTTCTGACGCCGGAGGTTGCGTCGTCCTATGGCTGGGCGCGGTACGCGCTGGAACTGGCCGGAGCGCTCCAGGCGTTGGGTGTGGAGGTCGTGGCGCTGACCCGGCAGCATACCATACCGCCTGATATCCCGATCCCGCTGCGCCCGGTGCTGCCGTCACTGGTCCCGCAGCCGCGCGGGTTTCTGGCCCGGTCGCTGCTGGCCGGAAATCGGACCCGCCGCGCCGCCCAGGATTGCGATCTGCTGCACGTCATCGCGGAACCCTACGCGCCGCTGGCCGCGTGGATTGCCGGGGATCGCCCGCTGGTGGTAACAGCGCACGGCACGTATGTCCCCAAACTCGTCCGGCGGCGGCTGGCCGGACCATTGTATAAGTGGGCGTTGGCGGACGCGCACCTGATCGCCGTCAGCGATTACACCGCCGCCCAGGTTCGCGCCGCGCTGCCGGGTGCTGATCCGACCGTAATCCGCAACGGTGTTCATTTTGACCGTTTCCAGGTTCCCGCCCCGGTTCCGGTTAAACACGGCCCGACTGTGTTGGCATCCGGCGGTGTCAAGGAACGCAAAGGCACGCATTTATTGATCGAGGCATTGGCCCAGGTACGGGAACAGGTGCCGGATGCACAGCTAGTTGTCACCGGGCGGCAGGACAACCCGGCATATCTGGACGAGGTGCGGGCCAGGATCACGCGGCTGGGCCTGGAAGGGTGTGTCCATCTGGTCGGCCAGATTCCCGAAGCAGACTTGCTCGGCTGGTACCAGCACGCGGATCTGTTCGCGCTGCCGTCATTGAACGTGGGCGATAAGTTCGAGGGTTTCGGGCTGGTCTTTCTGGAAGCCAGCGCATCCGGTTTGCCAGTGGTGGGCACGACCGGCAGCGGCGTCGAGGAAGCGGTGATCGCGGGTGAAACCGGCTTGCTGGTCCCCCAGGACGATGCGCCCGCGCTGGCCGGGGCGATCACGCGCCTGCTGGTGGACGATGCGCTGCGCGTGCGCATGGGGACAACGGGCCGCGTTTATGCGCAAACTCAGGATTGGTCGGCGGTCGCGGCGCGCGTGCTGGCGCTGTACGAGCAGATCATGCGCTGACAGAGGCGGCGGGGTGTGTTATGCTTGATGGTGCGTTGTATAAAATTTACCGGCACACACAGGCGTTTTTGAATGCACATTGTTATTTTAAGCGACACTCTACCACCTGATAGTCTGGGAGGCGCGGGGCGGATCGCGTGGAATCTGGGACAGGGCTTGATCGCTGCCGGACACCAGGTTACATTCGTCACCAGCACGCCCGGCCATTCACGAGTCGAGACACGCCAGGGAATCACGGTTCACGCGCTGCACTCCAACTACCCGCCGCGTTGGGTGGCGTGGTTGGGTTTGTTTAATCCCCAAACGGTCTGGCCGCTCAACCGCTTGCTGCGCAAACTGGAGCCGGACGTCATTCACGCCCACAATGTCCACCAGCATTTGGGATATCACAGCCTCGTGATCGCGCGGTTTACCGGCGCGGCGACCGTGTTCACCGCGCATGACGTGATGCCGTTCGCGTATGCCAAGCTGACGGCGTTTATTGATCCGTTGAATCCCGACCAGTGCGATGGGTGGGATTACCGGCTGCCGTTTGGCTACAACATCCGGCAGATGCGGCTGCGCTGGAATCCGGCGCGCAACCTGTCGATCCGGCACACCATGCACTACTATATCGACGAGCGGATCGCCGTGAGCCACGCGCTCAAATGCGCGTTGGAAGCCAACCGCCTGCCCCCCTTTGACGTGGTCCATAACGGCCTGGACCTCAGCCAGTTCGACGTACCACAGGTCAACATTGACGTGCTGCGCCAGCGGTTCAAGTTGGAGGGACGGCGCGTGATCCTGTTTGGCGGACGACTCAGCCGTCACAAAGGCGATCAGCAGTTGTTCGCCGCGCTGCGCCGCATCAAGGAACGTGTGCCCGACGTGGCGCTGCTGGTATTGGCGCGACCGTCCAAATACACCGAGCAGATGGTGTACAATAACCCTGATTTGGCCGGACATATTGTGCTCGGCGGCTGGCTGGAAGACGCGGAATTAGCCGCCGCGTACCGGCTGGCTGATACGGTCGCCGTGCCATCGGTATGTTTCGATTCGTTCCCGACCGTGAGCCTGGAAGGGATGGCCGCCGGAGCGCCCCCGGTCCTGACCTGCTTTGGCGGTGGGCGCGAAGCCGTGATCGATGGGGAGACGGGTTTTGTGGTGAATCCCTACAATATTGACGCGCTGGCCGACCGCCTGACGCGCTTACTCACCGACGAAGCGCTGCGCCGCCGGATGGCCGGTGCGGGACGTACCCACATGGAGCAGCATTTCACGCTGGATCACCATATCCAGGCTACGCTGGACGTATACGACCGCGCTCTAACCAAACGGCGGGAGGCGGCAGGATGAGCGAACAATCTTCTTCGCGCCGGGTGAAAATTGTGGGGCGCGTGCTCGGCCTGGGTTTTGGCCTGCTGATGGCGTTTGCGCTGATCGAGATCGCCGGGCGGGTGGTATTGGGCTTCGATCCGCTGTCCGGTTGGGCGCAGGATTTTAACAGCCGGGTGGGGTACGAACTGCGTCCCGGCGAGCGCTACACCTACGCCAGCCGCAGCGGGGAATTTGAGATCGACGTGCAGCATAATAACCGGGGTCTGCACGATATCAATCACGCTCTGGACAAGCCGGAAGACGTGTTCCGCGTGTTGGTCCTGTCTGATTCCTACGGCCACGCGCGCGAGGTTTCGCTCGAAGACAATTTCGCCCGCCGGTTAGAAGTCCTGCTGAATGATACGGTAAACGGCGCTGCACCGGATGGTTTGACGGTCGAAGTGATTAACGCCGGGCATTTTGGTTTGGGGACCACCCAGGAATACCTGTACTACACGACCGAGGGGCGGCGCTACGATCCCGATCTGGTGCTGCTCGGTTTTTACGTGGGCAA
>JAFGTJ010000097.1 GCA_016934195.1 Anaerolineae bacterium
GAGGCGGTATCGGTGTCAATAATCATTTTACGGGTCATAAGTTTTTCTCCGTCAGAATTTATTCAACTGGAGCAAGTTCAAAAACAATCATCTTGCGGACAATGCCATCGGTATCAGGTCCGTCTTTATGGTGATACCCACTGTAAATCATTTGCCCAACGTATTCGACATAGCCTTTACGTGTCTGGCGAAACATATGGATATCCTTACCGTCTTCAAGGTGATCTCGAATGGCTTTATTACCTCGCGTGAAGGTCATATCACCTCGTTGACCTTCACCAGTATAAAGAAATATTTTGTTATCCTTCCAGCCATCCGAATAGCCGTGTTCTTCGCCTCGCTCGCTGGTAAACAGAAAGATTAAATTATGCTCAGATGGCGTACTAATTCCGCCTTGTTGTTGTCCGCCATACTTTTCATGTAACTCTCGGCGGCGATAGACTTCCCCTTGTGTAAACATGATTCCGCTTGCTCCCTTATGTCAGCCGTCCTAATTCCAATGCCAGCAGCCGGGCCGCGTCCACCGCCACACACACATTCACCAACGGGCGATTCTGCCAGGGCGGGAGCACACCGGAATTGCCACTGGGAAGGGTGGGCCACGTTTTGCCCCGGCTGAAACCCTGTGTCTCGACGCGCACCGGCCAGCGCTCGACCGTGAACAGCGCCGGATCGATCAGGTAGGCAATGGCCGACGAATCATGCACGTAAATGCCCTGCGCGCCGGGAAAACTCCGCTCGAAATAGGCGCGGTAAAACGGCACGATCTGCGCGATGATGCGCGCCAGCGGATCGCCGGATGCGGCGTAGCGGTCCAGGTGAGCGGGCGTCATGTTGACCTTGTGGGTCACGTCCAACCCGACCATCGTCACGTCCCAGTCCGCGCCGAACACCACGTCCGCCGCTTCGGGATCGTTGTGGATATTGGCTTCGGCGGCGGGCGTTGCATTGCCCGGTACGAGCGCATTGCCGCCCATCAGTACGACCGCTTTCACGTTCTCCGCGATGCGCGGTTCCAGTCGCAGCGCCAGCGCGATATTGGTCAGTGGTCCGATAGGCACCAGCGTGATCTCGCCCGGCGCGGCCATGACCTGTTCCACGATGAACTGGGCCGCCGTCTGATCGATGGGCCGGGTGGTCGGCGGGGGAAAATTTGTATTGCCCTGACCATCGTCGCCATGCACGAACGGGACCGGCCCGCCAAACGGCCCGGTCAGCGGATTGTCCGCGCCGTTAGCGACCGGGATATCGGTCCGGCCTGCCTGTTCGAGCAGGCGCAGCGCGTTGGTGGTGGCGAGTTCGGTTTCCACGTTGCCGAAAATGGTGGTCAGGCCGATCACGTCCAGTTCCGGCGACCGCAGCGCGAAGAAAATCGCCATCGCGTCGTCCACGCCGGGATCGGTGTCGATTATGATTTTTTGGGGCATAGATAGGACCTCGTGTAGTTTGGTTTACCCCTATTCCCCCACCCCCCTTTCCCCGCACGCGGAGAAAGGGGGAGCAGATCGCGCGGTGAAGTCCCCTCTCCGGTTACGGGAAGGGGATTTAGGGAAGGGGTAAAAATTCGTATTATATAGAAAGTGCCACCGCGATCCGTGCGCCCACCCGCGCGTTGTTCACCAGCGCGGCGATATTGGCCGACTGCGAGCGTCCGCCGGTCAGTTCCAGCACGCGCCCCAGGACAAACGGCGTGATGTCCTTACCGCTGATGCCCTGCGCGTTGGCTTCCTGGGTGGCCTGGGCGATGGCGGTTTCGGCCACATCGACCGGCAGCGCGTCGGCTTCCGGCACCGGGACCGCGACCAGTATCCCGTGCCCCAATCCCAACAGATCGCGCGCCGCCGCAATCGCCGCCACGTCCTCCGGTGAATCGACGCGCTGGTCGATGGGCAGGCCGCTGCTGCGACTGTAGAAGGCGGGCAGCGTGTCCGTCCCGTAACCCAGGACCGGCACGCCCTGCGTTTCCAGCACTTCGAGCGTCAGCGGCAGGTCCAGGATCGACTTGGCCCCGGCGCATACCACCGTGATCGGCGTGCGGCCCAGTTCGATCAGGTCGGCGGAGACGTCCTGCGGGTGGCCGCGATGCACGCCGCCGATCCCGCCCGTCGCAAAGACCTTGATCCCGGCCATGTGCGCGACGATCATCGTTCCGGCAACCGTCGTTGCGCCGTGCTGCCGCAGCCCGGCCACAATCGGCAGGTCGCGCCGCGAACACTTGCGGACTCCCGCCTGGCCCAGTCCGGCCAACATTTCGATCTCATTGCCGTCCAATCCGACCTTGATACTGCCCTTGATCACGGCAATCGTCGCCGGGATCGCGCCTTCGGCACGAATGGCGGCTTCCATCGCCAGCGCCGTATCGACGTTGGCGGGATAGGGAAATCCGTGCGTGATCAGCGTCGATTCCAGCGCCACGACCGGCGACCCGGCCCAGATCGCAGCGGCGACTTCGTTTGAGAAGACCAGCGCGTTATGGAGTGTCATCCTGATATCACCTTCACCTGAACATGCCGCGCGCGCGGCCCGTCGAATTCGTAAAACAAGATACTCTGCGATCTGCCCAACAGTAACTCGCCGTCCTCGATCACCAGCAGGATATTGTGCCCGATCAACGACGCCTTGATGTGTCCGGCGGCGTCGGCGGGCGTGTCGTACTGGTGTTTGAAGTCCACGCGCGTCGGGACCAACCGCCGCA
>JAFGTJ010000098.1 GCA_016934195.1 Anaerolineae bacterium
CCCACTGCGCGATCTGCGCCCGGTCACGCGGGAGACGGGCGGGTGTGCCGGCTTCGACGCTGGTATGAGCACGGACCCATTCCCCGATCAGCCCGGCGGACAGCCGGTAAGAGTCCGCGTCTGCCGTGACTTCAGCGGTCACAGCCCCCTGGTAGTCCAGGCCGCGCAGCGCGGCGGCGAGCTGCGTCTTGTTGATGCTGTAGCCAGTGCCGGTCAGCCATTCAAAAATTGTGTCGAAGTCCAACGGACGATCCGGCAGGCGGACCAGCGCCGTGAGCGTGATCCGTTCGTTGTGCGTCAGGTCGGCCCACAGCGGCTCGAACACCTCGGCGGACTGGTCCAACACCGCGTCCCCGACCGCATCCAGATCGTCCTGCGTGATGGTCCCGCTGTGGTGGCGCTCTTCCGAGCGGCGCACCAGCAGGCGGCAGATCGAATGAATCAGGAACGGGTGCCCGCCCGCCTGCGCCAGAATCGCCTCGACCAGACCGTCCTCATACGCCAGCAGCGACTCCACCGGTTCGCGGACTAACCGTTCCGCCTCAGCGGGGAGCAGTTCGGCCAGCCGCGCTTGCTGCCCCGGATCGCTGAGCAGCGGAATCGTGGATGTGCGGGCCTCGTAAGCGGCATCCAGCGCGATCACGAGGTCCAGCCGTTCGTGGACCGCCAGCAGATCACCCAACCGAGTCCACAGATCGGTGGGCAGCGCGCCGCGATCCTGGGCCTCTAATAGCAAATGCGCGTCGTCCAGCGCCAACACCAGGAACCGCAGCCGCAGCGCCGCCAACGTCACGTTTAAATAATCGTCGCGGAACCACGCCCACAGATCATTACCGGATACCGTCTCCGGCAGATCGGGCAGGCGATAAGTGCTGGCCCCGGCCCATTCCAGTGTCAGCCGGATCGAATCGGCCAGCGCCGTGATCAGGGCGTATTCGTCCAGCGGTTCAACGGTTCCCAGGGCGACGGTACAGACCCGGTAACGCTCGTCCAGCCGCCCCTGCAACTGGCGCAGCAGGGCGCTTTTACCCAGGCCGCGCCGCCCGATCAGCACCAGCGCGTGATCGTGTGGCGTCCCAACGAGATTCTGCCGGAAAAACGCGAACGTTTCCTCGCGCCCGAAGAAATTCGGCCCCGGTTGGAGTGGATTGTAGGGATTGTCCATCATGGCGGTGCGGTCCTTTGCGCGCGGTGGGTTGGTGAATAGTTTACGTCTCGAAGTGTACGCCGGGGACAGGTTCGGGGCAAATAGGGATCAGTGAGGGCACCGGGCGGTATCCGCGCGCTGACGAGTACCTCCAGGCACTACATCAGGAATACCCACGCAGTGGCCGGATGTGACCCCCAGGTCTTCGAATGTAAACCAGACCGCTTCCTCGCAAAGCTGGATGTGCTTCGCTGTACGACAAACGTAGTTCCAACCACACGCGGCAGCAGCGGCCTGATCGTGCTGATCCTGCTGTCCTGGGCGCTCAGCGCGCCCTGGCGGTGAAATCCCCTCTCCATAACATGGGGAGAAGATTTAGGAGAGGGGCTAACCACCGATCCCGCCGTTTTTTGTTTTTATCTGTGTCTATCTGCGTTTATCTGCGTTTATCTGCGTCCCATTTTGATTGTGAGTCTAATCCTCACGGCGGGCGGTGCGTGCATAAAATGGCAGCGCCGCCGCCAGGATCGCGCCGCTGGTGGTCAGCGCCGCCCGCACCGAAACCGCCGTCCCGATCCAGCCCACGACCGGCCCGCCCGCGATCTGGCCGATGGCGTTCACCTGCCCGGTCATGGAAAAAACCGTCGCGCGCACCTTCGAGTCAATGTGTTGGTTGAGCCACGCGCTGTACACCGGATCGCTGACGCGGCGCGTGATTTGCGTGAGCCACAACGCGGCCAGCGCCAGTCCAAATGCACCCGCCAGCGCAAATACCAGGATACCGAGCGCCGTTAACGCCGTCAGGCTGAACAGCGCGCGGGCGATGGCGGTTTGATCGCTCAGGTCCAGCCGCCGCCGGATGATCTCGGTTACGGCCAGCGAAACCAGACTCGATATCGCGCTGATCAGGCCGAACCATACCACCGGCTCCACGCGATCCGACGCGGGCAGCGTGAAATTGTCCAGCATGTGCTTGGTCCACAGGCGATCCACGCCCTCGCTGTACAGTCCCATGAGGGCCGACACGCCTACCAGGATCAGCACGATCTGCCGCGCGCGGATCAACTGCACGCCGTCGCGCAGCGTGCCCCGCATGATCTTCAACGATGCGTCCCAGGTGGAACGCTCCGCCGCCGGGACGCGCTGGAATCCGTCTTCCGGCATGACCAGGACCAGATAGACGCCCAATGCCACGAACAGCGCCCCGCCGGTCACGATGGGCAGCCGGATACTGGCCGTACCCAGGGCAACCGCCAGCGGGATCGCGGCCAGCCCGCCGATCATGCCGACCTGCGATCCGCGCAGAAAGGCGCGTCCGGCGCGCTGCTCGCCGATCTCGTCCGAAATCCAGGCTTCGGTCGCGCCGCTGGTGAAAGTATAGCCGAAACCCCATAACACCTGGGATAACAGCACCGCGCCAAAACGCGGCACCAGCCCTTCCAGCATGAAACCCACGCCCATCACGAACATCCCGATGATGATCGACAGGCGGCGGCTGTAGACGTCCGCCACAATGCCGGTTGGGACTTCAAACACAAAAACGGTCATTTCCAGGGTGGTTCCTACCAGCACCAGTTGGAGCGGGTCCAGCCCGACGGTCGTGACCTGATAGATCATATTGACGGTGAAAATCATCCCGGTGAACAGCGCCGTGCTGCCGCTGATCAGCAGGTAGACCAGCGCCGCATCGCGCCGGGGAATGTTCAAAGTATTCAAGGTGGAAAATCCTCTCGGATTATGTGCTACAGATTTGAGCTACGGTCAGGAATCAAAACAACACAGGGCATCAGCGCACCTGTGGCCGTAGACTCTCCGAAAGGTGGGGAGGAAATCAGGCAGCGGTCAGCAGGCGCACTCCAATACCGGGAGCAAAGCGAGGTATAGCGTTGGGGCTGTCATATTCGCGCCTCAGTGATTTTGTTTTGCGGATACACATTGCACCGGATCGTAGCATACCGGCGACGTGGGCGTCAAGGTTGGAATCAGGAACAAAAAACCGGGCAGTGTGGCCCGGCTGTGTTTGACGGCGTGAATCGGCGCAGCTAATCCGCAAACAGGATATCCAGGAACGTGCCGAGTCCGTCTTTGCCTTCCAGTGTGCGCAGGTTATACACCTCGGTATAGCCGCAGTTGTCGCACGAGACGAAGGCGTAACGGTGGTGCTGCACCTCGAACAGGCGCGACAGGCCCGTACCGGACATCGCCAGCCGTTCGGCCCTACCGCCGCGTTCATCGCACTTCGGACATACAAACTTTTCCGCCAGTAGTTGGTCGGCTTTTTTCGCCATTGGGGGATTCTCCTCACGAGTGAAACGAACAATATCACCCCTCAGCATACCACAGCCCCACGCCGCCGAATCCCCCAGTTTTTAGGCCGATCAGGAGATAAAATTTTCACCGCAGAGTACGCGGAACACGCCGAGGAAAAAATGAAGTTTGAGAGAAAAAAACGCTCTCTTTTAATTTTTTCAACTCCGCGCTCACGGCGGCCTCTGCGGTGAATTTTTTTTCTTATTCCGGCTGGCGGAACACCATCATTTTCTGGTCGCGGGGATGGTTCCAGTCGCCAATATACGCCACCTGCAAACCAACGCGCCGCGCCAAATCCTCGAACACGTCAAACTCGTAATGGTACGGGTCCTGGTCGGGATAAGTGATCCTGCCGCCGCGTTCGTGATGGAACGGCGTGATCTTGTGCTGTCCGCCCTGATCCTCGAAGAAGGTCGCGTAGAAACGCCCGCCCGGTTTCAGAACCTTTTGCACGTTTACCAGCGAACGGTAGATCGAGTTCCAGGGTAAATGGCTGTACACCGACTGGGCCAGCGCGTAATCGAACCGCACGCCAAAACTGCTCGCGTCGAAATCGTCACGGCATAACAAATGCACCGTGCGATCCGCCAGTCCTGCCTGGGGTAGTTCGATCTCGCGGGCGGCGTCCAGCAGCCACTGCTGCGCGTCAATGCCGTAATAGTGCCCGTCTTCCAAATACCGGACGAAATGCACCCCGCCGCGCAGACTCCCGCAGCCCACATCAAGCAGATAGTGTTCCGGCTGCAAGCCCTGGCTCACCAGGAAATCAAACTGAAACGGGCCGATCTCGTCCCACCCAGCCCCGACCGCTTTCCGGTGCGCGGCAATCGCGGGGGCGACGGGTGTTTGGCGGGCCGGGGGCGTTAATTTGCGGATCACGTCAACCAGGACCGGCGGCGTGATGGCTTTTAATACGGCTTTCATAAATTACAAATCTCCGTGCGCCTTGTACCATTCGTAGGTTTCGCGCAAGCTCTGCTGGATCGGGATTTTTGGCTCGCACAATTCGTCCCAGGATTTCTGGCAGTTGTAGAACATCATGCGCGTGCTCAGCCGGAGCTGGTTGCCCTCAATCGGGATTGGCACGCCGCCCTCGCGCAGTATATCCGCCGCTTCCGCCACGACATGGATCATCCAGCCATCCAGCGGAATCACCGTCATGCGGCGGCCTACGGCATCGGCAGTGAGTCGCATCCAGGCTTTATGAGTCAGGTCCACCGCGCCAAGCAGGTAACGTTCCCCGGTGCGCCCGCGCTCCGCCGCTGCGACGTGAGCGTCGGCCACGTCGCGCACGTCGATCACGGTCACGCCGCCCGGTGGCACGGTCGGCGGCACATGACCGCGCGCCATTTCCACTACCACGCTGCTCGAAATCTGGTTGAGGTCGCCAGGGCCGGTGATCACGGTCGGGTTGAGGATCACGCAGTCCAGCCCGCGCTGGATGGCGCGGTACACTTCCGCTTCGGCCAAAAATTTGCTGTGACCGTAGGGCGTCAGATGCACGTCCCAGTTGAACCGCACCGACTCATCCACCACGCGCAGATCGTCGTCGTCCCGGTAGCCCATCGCCGCCGCGCTGCTGGTGAAGATCACGCGCTGGACGCCGGTTTCTTCGGCGGCGCGTAAGACGTTGCGCGTGCCGTCCACGTTGACCTCGTAAATGCGCGCCGGGTTGCTGCGCCAGTAATCGGCTACCGCCGCGACGTGAAATACCCAGTCTACGCCCTGCATGGCGTCCACCAGCGAAGCGTAGTCCAGCACATCACCGACGGCGTGTTCGCACGCGATATCCTGCACGGCATCGAGGCGGCTGGTAGCGCGGCGCAAAATTCGCACCGTGCAGCCCTGCGCGACCAGCGCTCGCGCGACGTGCGATCCCACAAACCCGGTCCCGCCCGTAACCAATGCGGTGATCATAGAAAAACTCCTTAGCTTTCAGCGGTCAGCTATCAGCTTTCAGTTTTCAGCGACCTCACCCCCCTGGCCCCCCTCTCCAGCATAGCTAGAGAGGGGGGAATCCGTGCCTGTGCCTGACTCCCCCTCTCCATTTTGAATGGAGAGGGGGCCGGGGGGTGAGGCTTGTTACACCAGATAATCCCCGTTGCGGATCAGCGTTGCGCCGTCCACAACCAGCGTCGGACTGCCGATCACGCCG
>JAFGTJ010000487.1 GCA_016934195.1 Anaerolineae bacterium
CGCACCTGGCCGATCACCATGTCGCCGCTGCGCAGCCCAAAACGTCGAATCTGCGTCTGGCTGACGTAGATATCTTCCGGGCCGGGCAGGTAATGGTCCGAACGCAAAAACCCGATCCCATCATCGATCACGTCGAGGATGCCGCCGCGCAGTTGGTGGCCCTGTTTTTCGGCCTTGTCGCGCAGCAGGCGGATAATCAGGTCTTGCTTTTTCAGACGGCTGAACCCGGCGATATCGGCATCGCGCGCCATATCGCGTAGGTTTTCCAGTGTTTGTACTTCGAGTTGAGCTATGTCCATACGGGAAATCTCCGAACGCGGACGAGCACCAGCCTAGCGCGGCGCTCTGATAGGTGGGTGAGAATAAATACAACACATGTGATTGGGGGAATATCGCATCGGCGATCCACACCAGCACACAAGGCAATTCACGACGCCTTGAAATCACGAACTTTAAAAATTAGTGGGCACGCAGACAACAGAATTCAGGAGTAGAGTGCGAAAAACAACGAACTTAAATGCCACTATAGCACACTGCAAGCGCACGGTCAAACGTGACTTTAAACCGCACCATAAATTATAACACAAACCACACCAGATAATAGTATCCCACAACCGCAGCAATCAAGACCGAATCGGTGCGGTCCAGCAAGCCACCGTGCCCCGGAATAAGATTGCTGGAATCTTTGGCTCCAACCTGCCGCTTGATGGCCGAAATACCCAGATCGCCAACCGTGCCGGTAATCCCGATCAGCAGCCCGATCAGCGCGCCATGCCCCGCCGTCAGCACGTCCGATTCGGGCAGTCCTCCGGCCAGCGTCCCGAAGATCGCCGCGCCCGCGATCCCGCCGAGATACCCTTCCCAACTCTTTTTAGGGCTGACGGTAGGTGATAATTTATGTCGTCCCCACTGTCGCCCCACGAAATAGGCAGCGCTGTCGGCAATGACCACGCAGCCATACAGGAACAGCGTGAGATAAGCGCCTTCGTCCAGCAGGCGCACCGCTACCAGCGTGCTGCCCAACCAGCCCAGGTACACGCCGCCAAACACCGCCAGCGCCACGTTCAGGATCGTATCCGTATCGCCGGATTCCATGCGCCACACGGCAAAAAAGATGCTGCCGACCATCAGCAGCGACAACCCCGGCTGCCACCAGTCCGGTTCCTCGAACCATGTCGCGGCCCAGGCGAGCGCGATCAGGCCCAAAACCAACCAGCCGGGCGGACAGTAAGCGCGCCGCCGCCACAGGCGCACGTATTCATCCGCGCCGATCAGCAGCGCGGCCAACACCACCAGCGAAAACACCCACCCGCCGGTCCACACTACCACGATCAGGACCGGCAGGGCGACAACCGCCACCAACGCGCGCGTTTTTAGCATAGGACTCTCTTAAGGTTGGGGCACCAGCCCGAAACGGCGTTCGCGGCGGCCAAAATATTCGATGGCTTTCAGCATCTCGTCCTTATCGAAATCCGGCCAGTACGTGGGCGTGGAATAATACTCGGCATAGGACGCCTGCCACAACAGGAAATTGCTCAGGCGCATCTCGCCACCGGTCCGCACCACCAGATCAGGATCAGGCAGTCCGCCAGTATACAGATAGTAGTCGATGAGCGTTTCGTCAATATCGTCTGGCGGGACGCCGTCCGCAATGATGCGCCGGATTGCCTGGACCAGTTCCTGCCGCCCGCCGTAGTTGAACGCGACGTTGAGGATCAGTTGGTCATTATTGCGCGTGAGTTCAATCGCGTCACACACCTTGCGCTGGAGCATATCCGATAGACCGTCCAATTCGCCGATATGCCGCAGTTGGACGCCATTATCATTTAACTGCTTGAGTTCGCGGTCGATAACCATCTCCAGAATGTTCAACAAGCCACGCACTTCGGCAGCCGGTCGCCCCCAGTTTTCGGTCGAGAAGGCATAAATGGTCAGAATCTTGATCCCGAACTCACCGCAGGCACGCAGCACGCGCCGCAGGTTCTCCACTCCGGCTCGATGTCCAGCTTGGCGTGGCAGCCCGCGTGCTTTGGCCCAACGCCCGTTCCCATCCATAATCACGGCCAGATGGTACGGGACTTTTTCCGGCAGGTTCACTTTAGACCTCCATGATTTCGGCTTCTTTGCGTTTCCCGGCTTCTTCAACTTTTTCGATGTAGCGGTCGGTCAGTTTTTGCACATCGTCCTGGCCGCGTTTGCCATCGTCTTCAGAAATCATTTTTTCTCGCTCAAATTCACGCAGATCGTCAATCGCGCTGCGGCGAATGTTGCGGACCGCGACGCGCGCCTCTTCGACCCGGCGGCTGACCATTTTTTGCAAATCCCGGCGGCGCTCCTGGGTCAGCGGCGGGATGTTCAGCCGGATGACGGTGCCGTCGTTGTTGGGTGTCAGGCCCAGGTCCGAAGCCTGGATCGCTTTCTCGATGGTCTTGAGCGAGGTTTTGTCAAAGGGACGAATGGCGATGAGCTGCGGTTCGGGCACCGAGATCGTTGCCAACTGGAACAACGGCGTGTCGGTCCCATAGTATTCCACGTTCAGCTTTTCGACCAGTCCGGTTGAGGCGCGCCCGGTGCGCATCCCGATCAGGTCATCTTCCAAAACGGACAACGCGCCCTTCATGCGCTCTTCGGCATCTTTCAAAACATCTTTTATCATCGTTCCAACTCCCAATGAAAGTGTGATTGTATATGTGGCTGACGGGGAATTGTGGCCTATTCGCGTCCTGTTGTCAAACGTGGCAATGTGGCTGCGACCTTTTGTATGGCAGTGCATCTAATCTCTTGAAGTACCGGAATTGTTCAGGATACCCAAATAAGGATACAGACACTCATGGAAATGGAAATTGTCTTCCCCGGTGATGCGCGCGTCGATGCGGTGTCCGGTAATATGGTCATCACGACCAATCAGGATGGCTCGGCCCCTGCGCCCTTTGGCCTGTTTCTCGCCTCGATTGGCACCTGCGCGGGGATTTACGTGCTGAGTTTCTGCCAGCAGCGCGGCCTGCCCACCGACAATGTTCGCATCATACAGCGGATGAGCAGCAACCCGTTCACCCGCATGATTGAGGAAATCGAACTGGATATCCAGGTCCCGCCCGACTTCCCGGAAAAATACAAGGATGCCCTGATTCGCTCGGCGGAACTGTGCGCCGTCAAGAAGCACCTGGAAAATCCGCCGCAGTTCAACGTGCATACCTCGGTGCATGAAGGCGAAGTGGCGAAATAATCCCGACCCTGTTACCGGCTCTGATCATCTGCTCTGATTAACAGCCGACGCGATCAAGGACTGTTTCTGGTTCCACAGGCCATCGGTCAGCGAAACGTGGTAAATGTGCGGGTTGATCAACCGCTTGACACCGGAATCCAGGCGATCCACGTCGGCCTCTCGGCAGGCGCGGATCGCTTCGATTGTCGGGAAATCATACACCACCCGCCCCTCGTGCAGCACCTCGACCAGCAGCGGCTCAATTTCCGAAATATCGTCCTGTGGCAAGGTGCGGCACTTGGAATGATCCGATGGGTGGCGCAGAATCACCTGGGTCATGTTGTGCGGGTCTTCGCTGTCCAGGCTGAGCAGGTCCGCCGTTGCCCGCCCCCGCCGGTCATAGAGCCGCCAGACGTGCTTATGGCCGGGATTGGGTGTTTTATCCGCCGACTCTGAAATCTTGATGGCCGGAATCCATTTTCCCTCATCGCATACTGCTACCAGCTTACACACACCGCCAAGCGCCGGTTCTCCCCAGGACGTGATCAGGCGCGTGCCCGCACCGTAGGCCAGCCGCCCGATAATTTGCTCGGCGTCCAGTCCCTGGCGCGGCGCTTCGTCCCGAATCTGGGTGATGATCTGCCAGATCACCATTTCGTCCAGGTTATTTGACAGCACGATCACCGTA
>JAFGTJ010000488.1 GCA_016934195.1 Anaerolineae bacterium
CATCACGAAGACCTGACCGATCCGCTGCTGACGGGTCTGATCACCTGGGCGTAGAGCCTGAAAAACCCTCACCCTAAATCCCTCTCCCTCAGGGAGAGGGACCCGGCCCCGCCGGAAGGGTGAGGGTTTGCAGCGAATCCGTGATTCACTGAAACTCTATTTTGGTTTCTACATCCAATGGTTTTACGTCATTCCACCCGGCGGGGAGTCACTTTGTCGTAGTTTTCGATAGAGGCGTACCCCAGCCAGGGAATCTCGCTGGCCTGCCAGTCATTGAAGAGCCGGTAGTATTTATCGGAAAGAACGGTTTCGACTTCTTGCTCAGCAGCTATTGTGAGAATGTCGATTACAGAATCAGGGCCTATCTCGCCGTCGCCAGATACAGTGGCGATGAGATGGGCATCGCCGGTGAAAACAATGACTAGAACAATGGCGTTAGGACCAACGACCCGATATCTGAAAACCTGCTGAGGGGTATATCCCCGGTCAAGCAGTGCCCCTAAGGTAGTGAGCATCCCCGGCTCTTTAGCGATCAACCTGATGCTGCTCACATAACTCCCCAGGCGTGGATCAGCGGCGGTATATTCGACATGAATACCGCCGGTTTCGCTCTGAATATCGAAAAAATCGCTGGCTGTATTCGGGGAAATGGATGCATAGGCGCTGGCGATTGCTGCTACCTCGTGTTTGTCCGTCTGGCCGGGTACGATTCCCAGGAAACACGGCAAGGCACAATCCGGTGTTTCGAGCGCGAACAGACCGCCAGCCACCGGTTCTAACGTGGGAGATGGCGTCAGAGTCGGCAGCAGCAACTGCGGCGGCAGGTTTGTGACACGAGTGGAGTAGCATTCATTCTTCCCGGAAGCGCTGGCTTCCAACCGGACATAACCGCCATCCTCTTGCGGCTGGTTGTAGGAAATGACGACGGTGATCCGATCACACTGGTCGCCGAGATCATCCTGAGTGCGTCCCTGATAAATGCTTTCCGCCAGTTCGCAGCGCCAGGCGGATCCCTCTCCCACCATGCGGTAGCGAGGCGGGTGCTCCCGGTCTGTCAGCGATTCGCGGCTGCTGCACATCCCAACATGGAACCAACCGGGATCGTTTTCGCTGACCGTCTCAGTATTCAGTTCACCGTCACCCAGGTTTAACCCCGTGATGCGCAGGCCGGGCGCGGGATTCAGTTCGGCGGCGGTGTCGTGTGCCAGCACAGCCACCGTGATCAGCCGTGCCATATCGCGCCGCAAGTTTGCATCGTCCCTATTATCGGGATCACAGTCCTGTCCCCAGTGATCAAAAAACACGGGGTCGAAATCCTCCGTACAGGGGACCAGGGCGTTGAGGACCGCCGCCCGGCGTGCATCATCGTCCAATTCCGTCGGGATGGTATAGCCGATCACGCTGGCTACTTTGGCCTCATCCCACTGTCCGGTGACGGCATAATGCATGGCTTCCTGTGCTGTGTGCTGGAGAATCGCTTCTGCCGGATTCGGCTTCTTATTTTCCTGCCCGCAGCCCGCCAGGATCACAACCAACAGCACGGTAGCTAACATAACGATCAGGGTCGAGCGGGACATGAAATCATCCTGTATACATACCCCATAGTGTCCAGACACTACTCCACCGGCCAGACCCACAGATCGGTCCACAGACAGGTTGTATCGGACGCGGCGTAATTCAGCAGCGCTACCCCGACGCGGCCCGGTTCCAGTGTGAGCGCTTCCTGCATGACCAGCGCCCCGTTGACGTAATAGACCACCGTGTCGCCGCGCACCGCGATCAACAGCCGGACGGTCGCGATCTCGCCCACCAGCGCCGGATCGAGATCGTAGGCGTTCCCGATCAGGTCGCCGTCCTGGGATTGCGCCACGCCGTACCCGCCCGCCGTATCCACGAACGCCAGCCCCAACGTGTACCCGTCTTGATCCTCGGTCCCGTCCGCCGTCTGCCAGCGATAAACCAGCCCGCAGCCGTTGTTTTCGCCGTTCGTCAGGATGGCGATCCGCCCGCCAAACAGAAAATCGCCGTACACCGCCTGCTCGCTGCCGATCAGTTCCAACACCGTCTCCTGGTTTTCCGCCGTGACGTTTTTCTCGAACAGGAACAGGTCGTGCAGCGGCGTAGCCGGGACGATCTGCCCGGCGTCGGCCAATTCCTGCACAATATCCATCGGGTCGGCGGAATCCCAGGCAGCCAGCGCCAACGGCATCCCGGCGTAAGTCGTGCCGAGCCGCGTCGTGATGCGCGCATCATCAAACAGGACCGCCGGACGGTTGGCCTGCCCGCTGCGCCACCCGGCCAGCAGGCTGATTCCGCCCGGTTCCGGCAGGCGATTATCGGTCAGCGTACCGAGCAGCACGCCGTTGACAAAAAACGTGAAGTCGTCCCCACGCGCCAATACCGCGATCTGCCATACCGCATTGGGATCGCCGCCCAGTTCGGCCAATACCACGTTCCAGGTCCACGAGCGCAGCGTAAACCGCCCGAAAGCGTCCTGATATTCGACCGTCCATTCGCCCTGGGTATTGATCCTGAAGCGGTAAGCCTGATCTTCCTGCGCGCGGAAGACCAGCCCGATCTCGGTGTAGCCGGTCGATCCAAACAGGCGCGCGTCGGCCTGCATGTAAAATTCGTCCAGCGCTGCCGGATCGGGCGGCAGGGCCAGCGCTTCGTCGGCCCCTTCCGGCGGGCGCAGTTGGAGCTGGTCCTGGTACAACGGGATCGGGTCGCCGCCGGGAGTGGTCCAGAGCGCGTCCGAATCCCCGAAGCGGTATTCCCGCGCAAAGCGGGCGAATCCCGGCAGCAGCGTCAGCCGGTAGCGGCCCGCCGTCGCGCCGCCAGTTTCCTGGTAGCGCTTGACCCGCACGGTATACACGCCGTCCAGCGGCAGGCGGAGCGCTTCCAACCCGGCATCGCGCACCAGCGAGTCCAGGTCATCATTACGCGCCACGATCACGCCGTCCGGCCCGATCAGGTCCAGGACCGGGTCGAGATCGCCGCCGGTCGTGATGACCAGCAGCGCGACCAGTTGGTCGGCCCTGGCGGTGAAGGTCCAATCTTCGGCGGGCGTATCATCGTTGATCACGCCTTCGACCGGCACGAAATAGGCCAGCGTGTGATCGCCGGGATCACCGCTGCCGTTACCATCCTGAGCGCGGGCCGGGTGATGAGGGCCGGTCCACGCCAGCGCGATCAGGGTGAGCAGAATGATCAGGATGATCGGGGATGTAAATTGCCGCTTATGCACTGCTGTTTGTTACTCCGATAGGACTACAGAATAGCGTGATCGGTGGTTAGCCCCTATCCCCCCGGCCCCCTTTCCCCGCAAGCGGAGAAAGGGGGGGCGAGTCTCGATGTCAAGTCCCCTCTCCACTTGCGGGGAGGGGATTTAGGGGAGGGGCTAACCGCTATCCGCCTAAAACTCCCACACCCAGATATTGTCCAACTGGCAGTAGGTGTCCTGGGTGCCGTTGTTATCATTCACGTAGACTTCCAGCGCGACCTCTCCGGCCCGGCTGCTGAACGCGCCGGAGGCGAACAACTGCCCGTTGACGTACATCGTGACCTGACCGCCCACCGCCACCACGAACACGCGGTTGGAGGCCCCTTCGCCGGGCCGGACCGCGCTAAAGGCATTGTAAAAACTGTTATCGGACAGATCGCCGTTACTGTCGTAATAGCCCAGGAACGCCGCGCCGTCCTCAAAGATCACGCCGACGGCGACGCCCTGGGTATTGCTGCGGAACTGCGCCCCACAGCCCGATCCCGCCCCGGTATCCAACAGGCGCGCATCGAACGCCAGCACGAAATCCGCGAAGGCGCGCCCGCGTCCCAACGGGTAATAGTGCCACCCGGCGGCGGACGTGCTGCCAAAACTGGTCGGCACGTTGAGCGTCACCGATCCGCCCGACGGCGCGATCCCCAGCGTTTGCAGCTCGCGCACGATGTCGCGCGGCTGGCCGCTTTCCCAGTTGGTCAGTGTTTGCCCGGTGGACGGTGGCGGAGTCGCGGTGGCAAGCGGCGGCAGCGGAGTCACGGTCGGCGCGGCGGTCGGTGGCGCTACCGGCGTATTGGTCGCCCCCAGAAAGGCCAGCGGACCCTCACCATTCGAGTCGTTGGCATCGTTGCCCTGCCCGACTCCGAACGGCAGCGCGCTAATGGCGCTGCCCGGTTTGCCCGGCGTGGTGATGACCAGATTGTCGAAATACAGCGTCAGGATGTCGGTCTGCCCGACCCCGGTCACGCCCGTCAGCGCGATTCGCCCCTCGGAGGGGCTGGCGGGCAAGCGCGCCTCGCCCACAAAACGGTGATCGAAATAAACGCGCGCCACGTTCCCGTTGAGGTACATCCCGATGGTGGGCGCTTTCTCGGCCCCATTGACGACGGGACTCACCGTATAATCCTGGATCGCCTGCCATTCTTCGTCGAACAAATACAGCGACCAATCACCATCGCTGCTGAAGGTCAGGGCGTAAAAAACGTCATCGGACTGGTCCAGGTGAAACAAAAAACCGTATTCGTAATAACTGGGCGATCCCTCGATCACGACATCGGTTTGGATGTAAAAATCGGACCAGGCGAAATCCACCTCTTCGGGATCGGCATAACCGACCATGTTTTCGCGCGTGACCTGCATCCACAGCCGGTTGTTTTGCACCGCGTAATCCACCGCGTCACCGTCGTAGTTTATCCACGTAAAACGCAGCGGATCGGCGACCCCGTCGAACGGGTCCCAGTGATCGATTTGCGCGTAACCGCCCAACAGCCGGATCGTGTAACTGCCCGCGCCGCTGGCGGCGCGAACGGTCGCGGTACAGGTGCCGTCACGCGGCACGATAAACGCTTCCGCCGCGATGCCGTGCGTATACGGTTTGCCCTCGGCCAGCAAACTCCCGCCCGCGTCCAGCACCATCAGCGCTGGCGTCAGACCGTCCGATTCCGCCGTCACCAGCACGGAAAGCACCTGATCCTGGTTGCAGGCAAAGGTGTAGGATTGTTCCGGCGCGGCGGCGCTCAAGGTGCCGCTGATGGGCGTTTCCGCGAACAAAACCAACGGCCCGCCTTGCGCGGGCGGCGCGGCCCATACACCGCCCGGCAGCGCGATCCCGCCAACCAGCAGCGCCGCGAGTCCCGCCATGAGTCCTGCTGTGATCCACCTGTTTTTCATAATTGCTCTGCCTCCTTCTTGCGCGGTAAAGGGGTATTTTTCGATGACTCACGTTATGCACTTGTGAGAACCCGTATTTCTCCTGATCAATGGGCTGAGTTTTGAGTGTTGCGTTCTGAGTTATGAGTAAAAACGGAAGGACCAAACGCTCCGACAGACAGTTTTTTAAACTCAAAACTCAAAACACCAAACTCATCACGCATAACCATTTTTACCTGGTCGTGCGCCAGCTATCAAACCGAAAAACAAAATCACGCGGATCGCCGGTCAGGTATTCGGCCAGATTGCGATCCGCGTTGGTCGGAAAGCGTTTCGTGACGTCAAACCGGTCCGGGTTCACCCAAAAGGTGTCACTGTGCCCATAGCGGAACGCCTCGAATATCCCGCGAAACGGGTACGCGGATTCCAGCAGCGGCGCGCACACGTCTTCGGATGCGCACACCCGGATACTATCCAGCGAGCCAAATACCAGCCGTTCAATCGAGGCCCGGTTAAACGCATCATCCACAAAAAAGCGGTTTTTCAGGATGTCGTGCAGTTCCCAGTACTGCGTGTCGGGATTAAAAACTTCCAGCATGGTATGCTCGATCACACTGTCGCTGTCATCAGCGTACAGGAAGATCAGGCGCGCTTCAAGTCCCAGCTCGCGCAGCAGCGTCAGCGCCGCCGTCGCCTGCCCGCTGCACAGCAAATCGGGCAGCGGTCCGGTCCCGTTGGCATGATCGACCATCATCTGCAAGGCGTCGCTGTAGTCGGGCGCGAAATCATCCTGAGACTCGCCGCTGCTGTGGGACCAGACGAAATCACGCACGGCATCGATCTGGGCCGCGCGGGTATCATACTCATGCGCGCCCACCAGACGCGCCGCCGCCGATTGTCCGGTAACAGGCAGCGGGGTCAAACTCAGCCGCCGGACACGGTGTAAGGTCTGCGGTTCGCTCCACGCGCTGCCCATACTCACGTACTCGCCGTTGGTCCCGGTGTTGATGACGGCTACCTGCCAGTGAAAATCGCCGGTCGCCTGCGCGAAACTGTCGATAACCGCCTGCGCATCGAATGCGGCAGCCTCAAGCCAGATTTCGCGGATTTCCTGGTCCTGGTCGGCAACCCACACCCGCACCGAATAGACCTGCTGCGCGGTCAGGGTGGATTCCCAGGTCCATTGGAGTTCCACCTCCGACGACACGAACTCCGCGCCGTTCACAGGGGCTACCGGCACGGGAGCATCCAGGGAAATAACAGCGGTCTGCCCGCTGGCCGGGTCTTCGTCATCCTCAAGCCGCCGCGCCGTCCACAATCCGGCGATGATCATGCCCGCCGCCAGGACCGTAACCAGGATCAGTTTCCCCACCGGGCGCGATTCCATGTGTTTTATGCCCTGGCCCTTTCCCCTACTCCCGCGTGCGCGAGACACCTCCCCCGCTACCGGCCCGCTACATCCAGCCCGGCACGCGGCGCTGCATCACAGTGAGCAGCGCGATAAAATCATCCGAGCCGATCTCCGCGCCGTCGTCCCAGCGCGCATCCTCTAATTTGAGCAGCCGCCGCTGTTCGGCAACCGCGTGCAGGTCGGTATTGGACCGTGTTTCCTTGCGCGGACGCAGCCGCACAAAGTTCCCGTAACCCGGCACGGCTTCCGCGTCGGCCTGCGGCATGAAGGTGTACAGGATCACGTCCCGCTCGTCTTGCAGCAGATGCACGGCCAGACAGAACCAGCCTTTGGGCACCCGCGTCCGCCGCTGCACCTGGAAGCGCCACGCCATCACGTTGACGATGCTGTCCCACGCGATCTCGGTGACGTTCGGATGCTTGCGGCGCGAATCGACCAGCACCAACGCCCGCTCGCTGAGTTCGGCTGACCGGCGACCCGGCAGCAGACGCTTGAGTCCATATTCGATCACGTAAGCCAACCCGATCAGGATCAGGAAATCGGAGGGCAGCATCACGCAGCCGGGATCAACACTGTCACCGAACAGGGCATCCAGCACACGCATCCCGAAAAAATGCGCGAACACGGTCGCGGCAACAGCCAGCACCGGCACCAAAAACCGGACGGCAAAATGGTTGGAATCAATCCGAATCAAGCGAACCGGATCAGTCGTTGACATAAAAAATAATCTCCCCGCCCGCCGTTACTCGGACGCCTGCGGTGTGCTGCCAGAAAGCTCAGAACTATCCGAACTCGCGGCTTCGCCCGTTTTCCCGGTGCTTGTGCCGGTGTCTGCGGCGCTGGCCGGACGCGCGGCCTGATCCGGCGTCCTGGCGCTGCTGGCGGGAGCCATCTTCGCCGCCGCGTCTTTTTCGTTTACGCTGCCGGTCCGGTCCGGCTGATTCGTCTTCGCCGCCGGGTCTGCCATATTCGCTATCTCGGACTGGGGAAGCGGGCCGGTTGGCGGCGGCCATAACCCCTTGTGGCCTAACAAGCGCTCAATTTCGCGCCGCAGTTTCAGCGTATCGAACGGTTTGGTCATATAGACGTCGATATCGCTGCCTGCGAACTGCCGCCGCCGTTCCACCCCTTCGCGGGTCACGGACAGGATGATAATCGGTATCGTCTTCAGGGTTTCGTCGGAGCGGAGCACGTCGTATACATCCCATCCACTCATTCCCGGCATCATCACGTCCAGCATAATCAAGTCCGGCTTGATCTGGCGGATCAGGGTCAGACCATCCGTGCCGTTATCCGCCGAGTGCAGGTCAATCTGGGGACTCTGCAACACCACACCGAGCAATTCGGCGATTTCCTGGTCATCTTCGACCGAAACGACTCTATATTCCATCGTATGAGCACCTTCGCAACCATGAGCGCAGAACAGGACTGTGTCGCCTCAAGCATAACACGAATTGGTGTGATCGGATAACCGGAATCGCTGATGTCCTGCGGTAAAAACCGGGCGCTTCAGGGACCAGGCTCCACCACCGCCACCGGCACGATCCCCACGTCCGCCCAGGGACCATCACTCCGCACGGCCAACCGCGCCCCGGTAACGGGATCGAACCACCCCACGTTGACCGCCAACGGCCCGGCGGAAACATCAGTAAACATATCATCCGGCAGGACAATCCGTACCGCCGACACCCACACCGACTCGCCCGCCCAGTCCCCGGTCCTGATCAGCGGGAACCCGTCATACTGCGCCAGCGGTTCGATGGTGGCGGGATCGGCCAGATGCACAAACAGCGCGTAATCGTCCGGCAGCGCGTGATCCCCCTGCCAGAACAACCGCAGATCGACCGTGCGCGCGCCGGTAACGGCATCGGCGGTCACGTCCAGGGTATAGGCGCGCAGCCGCAGCCCGTGATCGAGCGTCACATCGAGCGGAACCGGCGCGGACTCGGAAGGAATCCACTCCGGCGATCCAAACGCCGCGCTGATACACAGCGGGGAATCGCGCCGCTCACAGTCCTGGGAACCATCCCCGCCGTCCAAACACGTCAGCGTGAACGGGTACGGATCGCAGCCGTCCAGCGCCGCGAACCGCAGCGTGTGAAAACCGGGATCAACCCACAACGGGATACGCGCCGTGTCCTGATCCGGTGTCGCCCAAAACGCCGTCAGCAGCCGGTCATCCAGCCACACCCCGATCCGGCGCGGGATGGTGTACGCCGTCACCGGGATGCTCAGATCGCCGTACTGTTCCGCCGCCGTGTAAAAATACCATTCCGCCGCTTCGGACAACATCGCCCCACCCTGCTCCAACGGATACCAGCCCTCGGACCTCTCCGCCAGCACCAGACCGGGCGGCGGCTCGGTTGCGCGTGGAATGGCGTAGACGGCCAGCGCGGAATCGGCGTAGTCGGGCGGTCCTCCGGCGACCTGTTCCAGCCAGCGCAGCGCGGCGTCCAGGTCCGGCACGAACTGTTTCTGCACGATCACGCGATCCGCGCCCACCACCGAGAGCACGTAGGCCGCCCCCTCCGGTGTGAGCGGTATGAGCGGAGTCAACCCGTCCGCGCCGCCGATAGCGGCCCGTTCCAGGACCTCCAGCAGCGCGGGGTCCTGGGGCGTGCGGCGCAGCGCGTGCCCGCCGATCAACGGCTGGTGGTGGAATACCTGCTGGTACAGGCCGATTTTGGCCGCGAGGCTGTTATGTACCGGCACATCGAGCACCGCCCGCACATCGTCCTGATTGGATAATTCGCGGAAATAGGCCGGTTGGGTCGCGTCCCCAGTGGGAAACGGATCGAACAACTGGTACTCGATCAGAATCAATACTGCCAGCGCCGCCGTGATCCCGACCACCACCGCCCGCCGCCGGAACCGTCCCAGGACCACGCCCGCCCCCA
>JAFGTJ010000489.1 GCA_016934195.1 Anaerolineae bacterium
AACCGCTGCCCAACCAGGGAATCGATGCGGTAGAAACCACGCACATGAGCGAACCTGCCGATGGGGCCGCGTGTTATTTCATCGGCCCGAACCTGGAAGCCGGGTTCACGGTACGAAATCTGGTAACGCTGCAAGCATTGGATGCCGTACTGCAAGCAGTCGCTGAGGATTAGCGCGGCTTATGATGTGGCGTTATTGCTCGCCGCACATGCGCCACTCGCCGTCTTCCTTGATAGCGCGATAGATGGTTTCGCTCAGGTCCTGCTGGCGAGGGTCTTCGCCCCGGTATTCGATGACCAGTGTACCGTCACACGTCACGAGGGTATACTCACCATCTTTGCCGGTATCTTTGCACGACATATCCTGAAGTTCGGCATTGACCGACTCAAAGGGGGCCGCGTCGAGTTGTGCTTGCGCTTCCCATGCCTTGCACGAGAGTTTGACCAGCTTGTCGGCGTCGCTGGAAATCTTGGCTTTGAGGTATTTTTCGATGGCGTCCGGGGCGCTGCCCTCGTCGGCGCAGGCGGTGAGAATCAGGGCCAGCAGAACGGCTAACAGGGTCAAATAACGGGACATGGTATGCTCCTTAATGGGTGCAAAACAACGCGAGATTATATAATGACTGGCTCAACAATCCTAGCCTGGATTAATGGAGGGAAAGTGACATGCGTTTTCGGTTTGGTGTAATAGTGGGTGTATTGGTAGCGCTGGTGGCCGTTATAGGCGGCCAGATTGTGCCTGTGCCCGGCGTATCGGCTCAGGGCGGCGGCGGTGATGATACATGCAGCACGATTGTAGCAGCAGCGGTCGCAGCGGCGGCGGATACCTGTGGCGATCTGGCGCGTGGCGAAGCCTGTCTGGGGTCCGCCGCTGATGAACGAGTCAGCATTGACTCGCTGGATGCACTGACGACAACAAGCGATCCTGAGTGGGGCGTAGCTCTGATGGCCCTATCCGCCGGGTTGCCAGAAAACAGCGAAGCGGCGGTCACGGCGATCCTGTTCGGGGAAACCAAAGTCGCGCGCCCGGATTTAACCACGCCGGACCGTCCCACCTTGAAGGTGTGGAACGGCGGCGGATCGGACGTGAATCTACGCAACGGCGCGGGGATCACTTACGAGTTGGTGGGTACACTGGCTCCCGGTCAGGAAACGGTAGCCGATGGGCGTAACCAGCAGGCCGATTGGCTGCGTATCCAGGTAGATGGCGGTGTAGCGTGGGCGTTTGCGCCTTTGATCAATTGGGACGGTGATACCAGTGTCCTCGAAGTGCTGCTGCCGGATGATGTCACGTCGGCAGTTCCGGCCAGCGGGGAACCGTTTGAAACATTCACGCTGACCACCGGCACAGCGGATATGTGCGGCGCGGCCTCATCGGGCCTGATACTGTATTACACCGGCGAGCAGCCCGCCAGCGTGCAGGTGAATCAGGTCGGCATCGAGTTTTCCGACGCGGTTCTGCTGCTGCGCGCTGTGCCGGGCGAGAGTCTGGACGTGCTGGCCGTGACGGGGTCGGCCACCGTGACGGCACGCGGCGTTTCGGAAGAAATCGCGGTAGGCGGCGTGGTCCAGGTAAGCCTGGGCGGTGATGATGGTTTGACGCCGACTGCTACGCCGGTTGGGTTGATATCGTATGCGTTTTCGGATATTGCCTACGCGCCGTTGGCGCTGCTGCCCGGCGATCTGGCGTGTCTGGTCGGCCTGCCTGCGGGCAACGGCGTAGCCTTGCGCGTCGGTCCGGGCGCGGATCGCGGTGAAATTGCCAGCATGAGGCCGGATATCGGCTACGTGGTGAGCGGTTGGGCCAACGATCCGGACGGCACGCCCTGGTGGGAACTGGATACCGGCGCGCAAAAATCCTGGGTCGCCCAGTCCGCTGTACGCGCGATTGGCGCATGTGAAGCGGTTGCCGAAGTCGAAGCGCCACCGGTCGTGGTCGCACCTCCTGGCGGCGCTCCACCCGCTGGAGGTGGCGCAGCATCCGGTCCTGATCTGGCTCCCACCTCCAATTCCGTGTGGCAGATGAAACCCGGTTCGGATAACCTGACCGGCGAGTGCTCCGGTGCTCCGGCGATCAACTTCTGCGATCACCTGGCGGCGATTGGGCCAATAGCGGGCGGTATCAGTTGGCGCGGCATGGAAGCCAGCCCGTATTCCCTGACCCGGACGCAGTCTAACGTATACTACTATTCCGGTCCGAATGTCCTGGGAACCGGCACTATCACGATGACGCTGACGTTTTCCAGCGAAACGACGTTGAATATGACAATGGTGCTGGTACTCAACAGTGAGCCAAACTGCCAGCACACCTACTACTACACCGGTTCGCGGAACTGGTAGCAGGCAGTTCTTTTATCCCGTAGCAAAACACCCGTAGGCGGTTTGTCACCGGCTTGCGGGTGTTTTTTAGTTAGCGCCAGTGAACCGCCGCTGGGAATCCCGCCGCTGGCGTAATATCCTGGGTAGTACCATCGGTGCGTACCAGCCACAGCCGGTGGCCTGCGCTGGTTTGAACTGTGACCAACACGGCGGACCGCTCGCGGTTCCATTCTGCGCTGAGGATTTGCCCGCTCAGTGTACCGGATATCTGGACAGGCGGCGCGCCGGGCCACATCACGTACAGGGCGAACGCGCCAGGCAACGGTCCGCCCAGAAACGCGATTCGCCCGTCATATAGTTCGATGGTGGCTTGTGTGATCAATCCACTGGTCGCCTGAGCAAGATACGGCGTATAGGTTCGGGATTCGTTCATTGCCACGCGCCCGATTACCGTCATCTCGTTCCATTTGAGGCCGCTGACGATCAGGGCAGTGCTGTCGGCGGTCCAGGTAGCGAACGCATACGGGATCGGCTCAATGGGTGCATTCATGCTGGGCTGGTTGATATCGCGGAACGTGGACATCACCACGTTGGCGAAACCGAACGGCGTCGTGACGGCGATCACCAGCCCGCCACCATCCGGCGACCACTGGATCGCCAGCGCTTGCTGCTGTTGGTGTAACTGTTCAACCTGGCCCTGGTACGTGTTGCGGAAGACCTGCCACGAACGATTGGAGCCGGGTTCATAGACCCATACGCCACTGTTGATGGCGTTTTGTTCGTTGGGATTAATTGCGTCCACGCGGAACGCCAGCCGGTTTCCATCCGGCGACCACACAATATCCTCGATGGTGAGATTAGGCGGCAGTCC
>JAFGTJ010000099.1 GCA_016934195.1 Anaerolineae bacterium
GTTTACCTCACCCCTAAATCCCCTCTCCAAATACGGAGAGGGGACTTGTTCGTCGCACGTCCCCCCCTCTCCGCGTGTGGAGAGGGGGCCGGGGGGTGAGATTAATACCGCAAAATCGCCGCCAGCCGCTCGCCGCCGGGGATCGCGTCCTGGTCCAGCACGTAAACCGCGCCGCCGTTGGCGAACGTCTGCATCGCGGCCAGATCGAGCAAATCCTGGTCGCCCGCCTGCATCTCCGGGTGAACGTGAACGGACACCTTCTCGGCATCATACCGGCCCCACACCTGCACATCGCGCGCCACAAACAACGTGGCAATCCGGCCCTGGTGCGCCGCCAACAGCGTTTGCTTGAGGCTGTTTTCGGCGCGGGGATCGTTCTTCCCGACCAACTTCCGGTACTGCGCGATCTGCTCGTCCTGGTCCCGGCTGAACTGCGGCCCGACCAGCGCCCAGGCCCGTTTGTGCAGGTCTTTGGCGCTCAGCATTTCGGGATTACCGGTCAGACCCTCATCCAGCAGGTGCGGGTAGGAATTCGCCTCCCGGTAAATGGGCAGCAGGTAATCGACGCTCGCCAGCACCAGCGGAACCTGCTTATCGGCGATCAACTCGCGCAGGCCGCGATCCACGCGCTGGAAAAAGCGGCGAATCTGTTTAACGTTGGTATCGCGGCTCTCGCCCGCGCCCTGGAAGATCGTGCCCTGTGACTTGCCAACCGCCCGCAACTGCTGCCGGTCGGATTCGTCCAGTTGCAGCGCCTCGGACAGACTCTCCGGCACACCGGCCAATTCCACCTCGCTCACGCTGTAGCGCGAGCCTTCCAACAAGCGGACTTCCTCCTGGCTCAGCGCCAACACGTAAAACCGCCCGTCGCCGCTGATCAACGGCAGCAGCGGCTTGATATGAAAACGCTCTTTAACAACCACTAATTCGTCAAAACGCACCGGCAAATGGTAATACGTCACCTCCTCCGGCGAAAGGAATACAGCCAGTCCATCCCCGATACCGCGCCAGATTGCCGGATCATCCAGCAATGCCTGCGCTGGAGCCAGCAGCGCCTCGATATCTGGAACACGCACCTCCAATTTCTCCAACCGGCTCTCCGCCTGGCGCAGCAGATTCCGAAACCGGATCGGGTTCTGCTGCACTTCGGTCCCGGCGCGAACGATAGGCATGTAGAAGGATATACACCACTGTCCTTGCGCCTCGATCAACGTCGTGAGATCATGCTGGGTTAACAGGTCCATGATTGACTCCTTTCCCATAGATCGAGTTTAAGGGATTTTACCGGGCAATGCCACTGTGAGGGGTAGAACTACCAGGGCTGAATCATTGAAACCAAATTTTTACCGCAGAGGATACCGTTGGGGTAGCTCCGCAGAATAACGTGATCGACTTGGAGTTAGCCCCTATCCCCCCGACGCGCCTCCGGCGCGCGCCCCCTTTCCCCGCAGGCGATGTTGTTGGCGAACCTATCATCGTCGCGTTGGTGTAGGGGCGCGGCTTGCTGCGCCCTCCCCAAAAAACAAACAGGGCGCAGCAAGCAGCGCCCCTACGTGTACCATTCGCCAACAGTATCGCAGGCGGAGAAAGGGGGAGAGTCGGCTCACCGTTAAGTCCCTCTCCGCTTGCGGGGAGGGGTTTGGGGAGGGGCTAATCACCAATCACGCTATTTTGTAGTCCTACCACCGTTGGCGAATTGCGGGCGTAGGGGCGCGTCCGACCTCCGGTCGGCGCTTGCCGCGCCCCCGGCAAAAGAAACAGGGCGCGGCAAGCAGCGCCCCTACGCAAATGCGGCGGTGATCTCTTTGTTAGAATGAGTCGGCCCTAATAGGACTATAGAACGGCGTGAAAAAATCATCAAATTTGGCTACAATTACTCTTGATCGCATATTGCCCTCTAGCCAAATATAAAAAAATAATTTATAATTAAGTCTATGCTTTTATCGCAATTTAATCTCAATAAATCGTCACGTCAAGGAGCTTCGCATGGTGTATAAGCGACTGTTCATCCCGCTGGTGCTGGTTAGTTTGTTCGTTTTGGCGGCGCTGCTGCCTGCGGCGGCAGTCGCCCAGACCGGCAGCAGTTTTCCCGTGCCCCCCGGACGGCTGTTGGCCGGGGACGAAGACAGCCTGTTTACCATTCATGCTGATGGCACGGACCGGGTGAACCTGCTCGAAGAAGCCGATCCCAACTGCTGGCTGCGCGATGCTAAGTGGAGTCCTGACAGCACGCAGTTTATCTACACCCAAATCTGCGGCGGCAGTTCGTCCACCGATTGGCACGCCATCCCGCGCACGTCGCAGGTGTGGCTGTACAACCTGACGACCGGCGATTCGCGCGAGGTCGCGCCCAACGCGGGCGGCTACCAGGATTACGCCGGAGCGTGGCACCCCAACGGCGAGCAGGTCATGATTTATTCCAACCGCGAGCACGACCGCTATAACCTGTATCTGGTAGATTTGGTGAGCGGTGAAGCGACCAAATACACCGACTTTGAAACCGATATGGGCCGCGTCTCGTGGGACCCGACCGGGCGCTACCTGCTGTATAACCGCTACATCGCGGATTTTAACCTTGTGCAGTGGGAAGTACGCGCGCTGGATACCGTGATGGGCAACGAAACGGAAGTCGCCGTTGGCCTGACGCCCAACTTCAGCCCGGATGGGAAATGGGTTTCGTTCGCAACAGAGGAAACACCGGCAGACGTGTTTCTGATGCCCGCCGACTGCATTTACGCGAGCACCCCCTGCGATCCAGCGACCCAGGCGATCAACGTCACGCAAACACCCGACATCGACGAGCGCGAACCGGTGTGGAGTCCTGACCAGACCCAGTTGGTGTATTTGCGCGATACCGACCCCGATCCGGCCAACGTGACGTGGGACGTGATCCGGCAGGAACTGCGCACCGGCCTGTCGCAAAATCTGACCAACACCCCGTTTATGGAAGAACGTCACAGCGCATGGGAGCCGGTGGGCAATGTCGCGCCGGTCCCGGTGGAACAATCGCTGCCGGTGGTCGTGCGCGTGACCAGCACCGCCCGCGTGAATCTGCGCGAAGGTCCCGCCACCGCATCCGAGATCGCGGGTATTGCGTCTGACGGGCAGGTGTTGTTTGTGCAGGGTGTCGCCGCCATGCCGGACGGAAACTGGTATCTGGTGACGCTCCCGGCGGAAGGCACCAGCGCGTGGTTGTTTGCGACACTGGCTGCCCCGATCATAGGTGATCCGACCACAACGCCCGACGTGACGCCGTAACTTTGTAGCGCCCCCCCAAAAAAACCTCACCCCCGGCCCCGACCTCCGGTCGGCCCTCTCCATGTCATGATGATATGGAGAGGGGCGGTTTTGATTCTGCGCGCTGTCAGGTATTAGCCTCACCCCTATAATCCCGCGTGCGCGAAGCGCACACCTCCACTGCGTAGAGAGGGGACTTGATACCGCGATGTTTTCCCCCTCTCCATAGCGCCGACCGGAGGTCGGCAGCGTCATGGAGAGAGCCGACCGGAGGTCGGGGCCAGGGGGTGAGGCTAATCGTGCGACCAAAAAACTGTCGGTTTACCCCTTAACTTTATGCGTATGGGGGTGAAGCCCGTTCGTTTCACGGATCAGGATCAGGATTTGCCGTGCGACCCCGACAGCGCCGTCGTCAGGCCGAGCGCGACGTAAATCGTCCCGGCGAAATAGCGCTGGCCGCGCAGAAACGCCGCGCTGTTTTTCAGCCAGTGACCGGCGGTGCCCGCCACCAGCGCGTAAGCGCTGTCACTGAAAATGCCGAGTCCGACGAACAGCAGGCCGAGGAACAACACCTGTAGCGCCACCGTGCCGCGCGCCGGATCAACGAACTGCGGCAGGAACGCGAAGAAAAACAGCGCGGTCTTGGGGTTGAGGATGTTCACGACCACGCCCTGCCGGAAAATGCGCGATAGGGATTTGTGCCCGTTGAGGGTGGGTTGTTCGAGTTCCGATTTTTCCAGAAATTTACGGATACCGAGATAGATCAAATAGGCCGCGCCGAGATACTTCACGACGCTGTACGCCAGCGCCGACGACACCAGGATCGCGGACAGGCCCAGCGATGCACCCGCGACGTGGAACATCGTCCCGGTGCCGACGCCCAGGGCGGAGACGACTCCGGCAGTGCGGCCCTGGTCGATGCTGCGCGTGATGATGTACAGCACGGCGGGACCGGGCGTGATGAGCAGCAGCATTGTCGCGGCGAGGAAAATCGTTAAGGTGGGTAGATCGGGTACGGGCATGGGTGTTTTTCCTTGTGGTGAATGGGACGAAACAGCCTCACCCCCCGGCCCCCTCTCCACTACGCGGGGAGGGGGAGTCCTGATCGCAAGCCTCAAGTCCCCCTCTCTATTTTGAATGGAGAGGGGGATTTAGGGGGTGAGGCTAACCGTGTTTATGCCTTCTGATTCTGTATCTTGGCCCAGGTATCGCGCAGGCTGACGGTCTGGTTGAAGACCGGCGCACCGTCGGCGGAATCAGGGTCCATGCAAAAATAGCCCTGCCGCTCGAACTGGAAGCGGTCGCCCGGTTTCGCGTCCGCCAGACTCGGCTCGATCTTGCAGCCGGACAGGATCGTCAGCGAATTGGGATTCAGGTGATAGGTGAATTCCTCGCCCTCCGGCACGTCATACGGATTCGGCACGCTGAACAGGTGCTCGTACATCCGTACTTCGGCATCGACGGCATGGTCCGCCGAAACCCAGTGCAGCGTGGCCTTGACCCGCCGTCCGTCCGGCGCATCACCGCCGCGCGTGGCCGGATCGTAGGTGCAGCGCAGTTCCATGATCTCGCCGTCCGCGTCCTTTATCACGTCGGTACAGGTGATGAAATAGGCGTAACGCAGCCGGACCTCGCGGCCAGGAGCCAGCCGGAAAAACTTCTTGGGCGGGTCCTCCATGAAGTCTTCACGCTCGATGTACAGTTCCCGCGAAAACGGCACTTTGCGCGTCCCGGCGCTCTCGTCTTCGGGATTGTTGATGGCGTCCAGTTCTTCGGTCTGGCCTTCGGGATAATTCACCAACACAACCTTGATCGGGTCCAGGACCGCCATACGGCGCAGCGCGCGCTGGTTGAGGTCCTGCCGGATGCTGTGTTCCAGCATTTCGATCTCGATGGTGCTGTTGGCCTTCGCCACGCCCGCCCGGTCCCAGAAATCGTTGATCGCTTCGGGCGTATAACCGCGCCGCCGGTAGCCCGCGATAGTGGGCATCCGGGGATCGTCCCATCCGCGCACATGCCCATCCCGCACCAGTTGGATCAGGCGGCGTTTGCTCATGACGGTATAGGTCAGGTTGCCGCGCGCGAACTCGATCTGCTGCGGTGCGTAGATGCCCAGATTCTCGATGCACCACTCGTACAGCGGGCGGTGATCCTCGAATTCCAGCGTGCAGATCGAATGCGTGATGCCCTCAATCGAGTCCGATTGGCCGTGTGTCCAGTCGTACATGGGATAGATGCACCATGCGCTGCCGGTGCGCGGGTG
Organism: Anaerolineae bacterium; assembly: GCA_016934195.1. Lineage (GTDB taxonomy): Bacteria > Chloroflexota > Anaerolineae > Aggregatilineales > Aggregatilineaceae > JAFGTJ01. The sequence continues at coordinate 5,501 of JAFGTJ010000099.1, forward strand.
ATCGGTGTGCAGAATGCGGTACATCACCGGGTCGCGCATATTCAGGTTGGGCGATTCCATGTCGATCCTGGCCCGCAGCACGCACGTCCCATCCTCGAATTCGCCGTCCTTCATGCGCTGGAACAGGTCCAGGTTTTCTTCGACGGAACGGTCGCGGTAGGGGCTGTTTTTGCCGGGTTTGGTCAGCGTGCCGCGATACTCACGGATTTCCTCGGCGGTGAGGTGATCGACGTAGGCTTTGCCATCGCGGATCAACTGCACCGCCCATTCGTAGAGCTGCTGGAAGTAATCCGAGGCGTAAAATAGCCGGTCTTCCCAGTCCGCACCGAGCCAGCGCACATCCTCGATGATCGAGTCGATGTATTCCTGTTCCTCTTTGGTGGGATTGGTATCATCGAACCGCAAGTTGAATTTGCCGCCGTATTTAACCGCCGTGCCGTAGTTCAGGCCGATGGATTTGGCGTGGCCGATGTGCAGGTAGCCGTTGGGTTCCGGTGGAAAGCGGGTGTGGACCCGGCCCTCAAAGCGCCCCGATTCGTTGTGCTCATTGATGATCTGGTGAATAAAATTGGTCGGTGTTTCGGTCGTCATGTCCGCCGCCTCGTGAGATGGTTAGTTACTATCTTTTGTTAGTGTAACAGATTGGCGGCGGAAAATGTAGAGAGGGTATTGTGCGGTGTGACGATTCGGGCCATACTCACAGCGCGTATCGGTTTATCTGAGGAAAATCACATGGCTAAGCAGAAAAACACGGTCGATAACAAAGCGATGGGGATAGGCATCGCGATTGGAGTCGCCATCGGCGCGGCGCTGGGAATCGCGCTGGGCAACATGGCGTTCATGGGCGCGGGTATTGCGATTGGGGTCGCGCTCGGTGTGGCGCTCGGCACGGAACGCGCCAGGCAGAAGGACGCCAACTCCGCGCCACCGGAGGATGGGGACGACGCGGCGTAGGGGCAACAAAAACGCGCCCGGTGCGTATAGGTAGTGTAAGGAGGATACCTCATGGACAAGCGAAGAAACACTTACACCGACCGGTATATCGCGTTCGGCATTGCCGCCGGGACGGGCCTGGGCGCGGCCTATGGAGCCACACAGGGCAATATGGCGTTTATCGCCACCGGCATCGGAATCGGGGCGGCGCTCGGCGTGGTGCTCGGCGCAATCCGTGACCGGCAGCACTGGCAGACCGTCCGATCCGCGCGGGGAGATGGTGAGGGTGAGAAGTAGGGGCGTATAGTGATCGCCCTTAAAAACGGCCTTCCCCCTCTCGGTCCCCCTTTCTCCAGCCGAGCTAGAGAGGGTGGAAGAGCGACTCGAACGCATTGTAAAGACTGTCAACCAATCAGTCGGATTGCGGTGAACCATCAAGTGAATCCGACGATTGATGTAGTTCAAATGTTTCCATCAGAAATGTAGCCAGTGTTGCTCCTGCTCCAACCACTAGCCGAGCGTGACGAGGGCTAATTCCCGATTTCTGGACTTTACCATGTCCAGTCCCATAATAATTTCTTAACTCACTGATTCCACTCACAATTTGCCCCAAATTGCTCAAAGTTCTTTTGATGACATCTACACCTTTAGCATTGGGATTAACTTCCGATGGATCAAGTTTCAGGAGCTTTTGAGCGCGTTTAAGCAGTTTCGGAAAATCGTCGTTTCCGATATCTTCGCCAAATCCTACAAGTACCGTTTTTAACACACTCTCTACCAACTCTTTCGTAGAACCTACGGCTAATTCGGGGTCTACATCTATTGCTTTACGAATTCTGTCCAAATGCTGATCAAGTTCAAACGAATTCGCTATAGCAATCTGGGTAGTTGCTTCAAGAAGAGGTTGATGAGTAAACTTCTCCAACTGGGCAATACGCTCTCGTAGATAGTTGCGGTCACTTTCCGAAATTCGTTCATCGTCGGCCAGTTGAGTTGCTACACTTTCCAAAATCCGGTTGAGTTGATCAGGAGCGTGTTGTTTGATTCCTTCTACCCATCCATAGACGTTGTTCATACGCTCGCTATAGTACGCTGAGCCTGTTGTTGCTTCTGTCCACCAACTTGGTATTGCATCCGAGCATATAAACAACTCATCAATGGTTCGAATCACATGATAATCTTTGCACAGAACAGCGATCTTATGAACCAGTCCATCAATCATAGCTCACCATTTGAAGGATCATCATTTGCCGAGTATCCAAGTTTACGCGAACACACACACCGTTAAGTCCCCTTTCTCCATCTCGGATGGGGAAGGGGGTTTGGGGGATAGGGGCCGTTTTTATCCACCCCCGGCAAACTGCACCACCCCATACCGCCCGCTGGTCCGCCAACCAGAATCCGCCCCATCCAGCCGAGCCGCCACCACTGCCGGGACGCCCACCACCGGATCGCTCTTGAGCGCGCGCAGCGCCAGCACGGGCGCATCCAGATAGCGCACCACGTCCGCGAACGACAACGAGCAGGAACGCATCGCATAACCGTAAGGGCGCGGCTGCCGAACCTCTGGCTCACTTGCGCCCCGAATATGGGGAGACATAGTTTATTGTGCTGCGGCATTTGTGCCCTTGAAGATTCACCGGGGGATTATGTCAATCGACATTCCACCAAATTCCCCATATACGCCAACTCCATCCACAATCTGCGCCGCGCTCAGACGACTTAATTGGCCTTCGGCGACCGGCAGGGAGCACAATAATTCGTCATCCTGAAAAACTGCAATCTGAGTTGGCTCAAACTCGAAACGCAGA
>JAFGTJ010000490.1 GCA_016934195.1 Anaerolineae bacterium
AAGGGCTTCATTCACGGGATCGGCCTCAAACGCGGCGCGATTGCGGGCACAGTGGCCCACGATCATCACAACCTCGTCGTGATCGGCGTGGACGACGCCAGCATGAAAACAGCCGCGCGCGCCGTTGAGCAGATGGGCGGCGGGTTGGTCGCGGTGGATGGCGAGACGGTGCTGGCCGAACTGCCGCTGCCGGTGGCCGGTTTGATGAGCGATCAGCCCATTGACGCCATACGTGCCGCCCTGGATCGCCTGCTGGACGTGGCGCGGCAGGACCTCGGCTCGCCGCTGCACGATCCGTTCATGGCGATGAGCTTCATGGCGCTGGAAGTGATCCCCAGCCTGAAATTGACCGATGTCGGGCTGGTGGATGTGAACACCTTCGAGGTAGTGGAGTTGTTCGTGTCCTGAGCCTCACCCCCTGGCCCCCTCTCCATGACGCTGCACTATGGAGAGGGGGAAAACGTCGCCGCGCCAAGTCCCCTCTCCGCCAGCGTAGCGCAGGGGAGAGGGGATTTAGGGGTGAGGCTAACCGGGGCTAACTCGCGTCGATCAAATAGGCGTCAGCCCAAAAATATTCATACAGCTTATGCGCCTGGACGCGCGCGAATCCTGCCGCGTTCAGGCCCGCGATCCATGTCTGGACCGGGTATTCCCAATTGGTGCGAGCGGCGGTCTGGTCGAAGTAACCGAACATCACCGGCATCAAAAAGCCCTGCGCCACCTGATCGCCCTCGTATTCGGCCAGCCCGCGCGCGTAGCGGTCCACCACGTAGCGCACGCGCTCCGGCGCGTACATATCCGGGAAATCCGGCACGTCAAACTCCGCGATCAGCACGCGCTGGCCGTGCGCCCGCAGCCAGACAAACACTGCCGGACGCTCATCCGGCGGGATGTTTTGCAGACTCCATGTAGCCTGGATCACGTCCCAGGAATCTGTGATTTCGCGCGCCATAAACGCCTGGATCGTGGTTTGGTGGGCACTGTAGCGCAGGTTCCAGCCATCGAGCGCCGCTGTGGTGCGGCCCAACATGGCTTCTGATGGCTCGATCAGGTCCAATCGCGTGATCCCCATCGTCAGCGCGGGCAGCAGCGCCAATCCGTCCCCGACACCAATATCGAGCAGGCTGAACGTGGTGTAGTCCTGGTAAATGGTCCTCAGCCGCGCACTCGCCGCCGCGTATAGCCCCACGTTGCCGCCGCCGCGAATGAACGCCGCGAACGCTTCCCCGTCCACGTAGACGTTCGCTTTGCCCTCGGCCTGGACTCGTTCCAGGTAGGTTACAGCCTGGGTGAATACGCGGTTCCCCGGTTCCAGGCGGGCCGCTGCGCGCGCCGATGCCAGCGCCTGCGCGATATCGTTCGCGCCGAAGGCCAGCAGCGCTCGGTGAAACTCGTCAAATGGCATCATTCTGTATCCATTACTCCGGCAGCGTGAACCAGAAGGTCGCGCCCGCGCCCGGTTCGGAATCCACGCCGATCTGCCCGCCGTGCGCTTCTACAATGCGGCGCGAGATTGCCAGCCCTAACCCGGTGCTGGATTCGTCGCCGGTCGGTCGAGACGACAGCCGCGAAAAGTCCTGGAACAACTGCGCGCGCTCCTCCGGTAAAATGCCGGGGCCTTTGTCCTGTACATACATGCGCCAACCGGGACCCACGCCGGGACCGGCGGGCACTGCGCCGACCGTCACCACGCTTCCGGCGGGCGCGTATTTCACGGCGTTGGAGATCAGGTTGTCAATCACCTGCCGCAGCCGGTATTCGTCCGCCGCCATGTTACCGGGCGGCACCGGGTCCAGGTGAACGCGCGTCCCTTTGCGCGAGGCCAGCCGCGCATGGCGTTCGACTGCTTCGCTTAGAAAGGCCATCGCGTTGATCGGTGTTTGGTTCAGCTCCAGTTTGCCCGCTTCGATCTGCGTCACGTCCAGCAGATCGTTGAGCAGCACCAGCATGTGCTGCACCTGTCGTTGTATATCGCTCAGGATCGTGTCGGTTTCGTTGCTAGACAGGCTGATTCGGGGGTCCAGCCAGAAATCAACCGACATCTGGATGATACTTAACGGGCTGCGCAAATCGTGCGCGGCGATGCCGAGAAAGGTGTTTTTGAGTTCGTCCAGGCGGCGGAGTTCCTCGTTTTGACGTTCGATGGCGCGTTTTTGTCCGGCCAGTTCCGATACCATCCGTCCCTTTTCCACGATCACCGACAACTGCGCCGCGATGCGCTGGAATCGCTCGATGTGTACTTCGTCATAGGTGTGCGGTTCCGCGCTGGAAAAGAACAGGAATCCGACCGGCTCGCCATTGGCAACCAGCGGGCACGTCAGCGAAGACCGGATGCCTTCCTCTACGATCCGGCGCGTGGAATCGGAGTTCGGTTTGTGGCACAAATAGGCTTCCAGGTCGTTCAGGATGCGCGGCTGCCCGGTGCGCAGAATAGTTTCCAGACTGCTTCCGGCTAACGGCGCTTCGTAGCCCCGGCGCAGCAGGAGCGGCAGCCGGGTGCTTTTGGCCCACCGCGACCGGACTGTTTGCCCGTTGTCTTCGAGCAGGGCCAGCCCGATCCGGTCATAGGGGATCATGCCGCGAAAATCCGCGTAGACCATGCTCAGCACATCGTCCAGCAGCAGCCCGGCATTGATGCTCACCGTGATCCGGTCCAGCCAGCGCTGTTCATTGCGCTGCTGCTGCAAGGTGGCGGCCAACTCGCGCAGCGCCGATCCCAGCGCGTCATCCGGCAAATCACCGGGCGCACCGAGATCTAATTCACCACGTATTAAGCGCTCAATGGCGGATAGATAGGGATCACCGGGCATCGCATCATCGGACATCAAAGTTTTTGCCTACTCATTCCGGTTGGTATGCGGACGCGCCTGTCCATCGGGCGTTTCGCGCCGATAATAATAATAATAGCTGTAATCCTGGTTGCCGTAGCCCTGGTCGCGCGGATTGACGGCGTTCAGGACAACGCCTTTTACCGGCACGTCCAGGTTGGCAAGCTGCTCGGCGGCCTTAAGCGCCGCGCTGCGCCGGGTGCGCCCGGCTTCGAGCACCAGCACCACCTGCGCATCAATCGCTGAGGCCAACGCGCTGCAATCGGCGACCAACAGCGTCGGCGGCGTATCGAACAACACCACGTCCACATTAGGAGACGCCCGGAATTCGTGGAACCAGTGCTGCATCGCGGTTGATCCGAGCGCTTCGGTGGGATTCAGGGGAATATGGCCGCTGGTGATCACACGCAGACCCGGCACGCCGGTCGATTGCAAACAGCCGGTCAGGTCGCGCGGCATTTGCTGCTGCTCGTTGTCGGGATCATCGTTCGGATTGGCGAATAACAGGGTAGACAGGCCCGCCCGGTTGTCCAGTTCAAACAGTTCGTGAATCATCGGGCGGCGCAGGTCGGCGTCAACCAGCAGCACGCGCAGCCCGGCCATTGCCATCGTCACGGCCAGATTAGCGATGGTGGTGCTTTTGCCCTCGGATGGGCCGGGACTGGTCACAATGAACGCCGAGTTGTCTTCCTCTTTCTCAGCGGAGAACATCAGGTTAATGCGCAGCGCGCGGTATTCCTCCGCGATGGGCGATCCCGGATTGTGATACGTGATCAGGCGGTGCGAGGCGGAATCACGCGAACTGCCGAAGCGCGTAATCGAGGCCAGGGTCGGCAGCGTCAGCGTCTCGGTGGCTTGTTCGGCGGTGCGCAGCGTATCGTCCAGGTATTCGATCACCATCGCCACGCCCGCCGCCAGCAGGCTTCCGACTACCGCGCCGAGCATGACCCGCGACACAACCCCGATACCTTTGGGCGCGGTGGGAATGCGCGCCCGTTCCACGATATCGAGCGAGTTGCTGCGCTGCTGGAGCGTGGTGATCGTGTTGGAGAACTGCGCGATATTGGCCGATGCCTGGTTGATCTGGTTGACAATGGTATTGCGCTGCGCCATAAGCTGATCGTAGACGGCGGGATCGGTGGTCGCCGCCAACTGCGTGTCAATGTCGCTGAGCTGCTGGCGTGCCTGTTGCAGTTCCTGGTTAATCGCCGCGATCTGCGCGTTGGCGAGATCGATCTGGGCCTGCTGTTCGGCGGTGAGGTTGCTGGGGCTGTTGAGAATCAACTGGAGGGCGACTTCGTTTGCCATATCCGCCGCCAGGACCGGGTCGGTATAGGTGACGGTCAGCGACAGCAGCGAGGTATTATCCACCACCTCCGCTTTCAGCGCCCCGCGCAGCGCGGCGGGCGATACCGGCAGGTTGCCCGCTTCGACGGCGGCTTCGAGCACGTCAAACGTTTCGGCCAGCACCGCGTAGGTCTGGGCCAGTTCGACGCCGGTACGGATTTCGGCGCTGTCGGGATTGGGGGCCTGGATGAAACTGCCGACCGAAATCAGCACTTTGGCTTCGTACTGTTCGGACCGGCTGCTGCTCAACACGAACGTGATCCCGCTTGCCAGGAACGCGCCGAGAAAGAGCAGCCACCACCATTTTCTGACCAGACGAATGTACAACACAAGGTCCATAAAGCAATCCCCGCTTGGCGCGTTGTGCTAAGCTATGAGCCGTCAGCCGTCAGCAATGAGCCATCAGCATTCAGCCGGGAGACAATGTTCGTTCATTGTAGTACAGCGTGCCAACACTGACCAGCGCCAGCCCTTCCCTGGGTGTATTCGGGTAGTGGGGCAAAAATGCACCACAGAGACACAGAGGACACGGAGTTTCTCTTTTGAAGAGAAAAAGCAGGAGAAAAAGGTTTTTTCTTCTCTGTGCCCGCCGTGTCTCTGTGGTGAAAAAATTTCTGCCCCTAAAATCCAAACGCCAGCCCTTCCCTACTGGCTGCCGTTGATCAGTTCGCGGAATTGGTCCAGGGCCGGGCGGTCGGGATTCAGGCCGTTCTGGAACAGGGTGTGAATCTGGTCCGAGAAAGCCACCGGTTGCCAGCCGTCATGATTGCTCACCAACTCGACGATATCGGGATGCGGCGTGGGCCGGAGCGTTTCGCCGTCGGTGTGAAGCTGCTCGTGTAATTTTTCGCCGGGCCGGGTGCCGGTGAACTCAATCGGGATATCCTGGCGAGGCCGCAGTCCGCGCAGCCGGATCATGCGCTCGGCCAGGTCCAGAATCCGCACCACCTGTCCCATGCGCAGCATGAACAGGTCATCGCCGTGCGTTAGGCAGGCGGCATGAACGACCAGATTGGCCGCTTCGGGGATGGTCATGAAGTAGCGTGTCATGTCCGGGTGGGTGATGGTGATGGGGCCGCCGTTGTCGATCTGGCGGGTGAAGGTCGGCACAACGCTTCCCCGGCTGCCCAACACGTTCCCGAAGCGCACCGACGTGAACAGCGTCTCGTGCCCGTCCTGTTGGGCGATAGCGTGCATCAGCAGTTCGCACACCCGCTTGGACGCGCCCATCACGCTCGACGGGTTGACCGCCTTATCGGTCGAGATCAGGACGAACCGTTCCGCTTTGAAATCGCGTGCCAGCCCGGATACCTGCTGGGTGCCGCCGACGTTGATACGCAGCGCCTCGTCAGGATAGTCCTCCATCATCGGGACGTGTTTGTAAGCCGCCGAGTGAAAAATTACCTGCGGGTGGTGGGCTTCAAATATTTTTTTCAGGGCCGGGCGATTCGTGATATCCACCAGACACGCGGTCAGGCGGCCTTCATTTTCCGGCGTGTGGAGTTCGATCACGAGGTCGTGCAGGCCGCTTTCGTTGTTATCCAGCATCAGCAGGCGCACCGGCTCGTACTTTAACAGTTGGCGGCACAGTTCGGACCCAATCGATCCCGCCGCGCCGGTCACGAGCACCACTTTACCCGATACCGGCGTCACATCGACACCTTCATGCCAGCTTACGGTGGCACGGCCTAACAGGTCTTCCGGCTGGATATCGCGCAGTGGGGCGCTTTGCAGGTCGTTGAACAGCGCGAAAATGTCCGGCATCCGTTTAATACGGGCTGACGTTTGCTGGCACAACCCCAGAATCTCGCGGAAGGCCGGACCATCGATGTTGTGGATGGCAACCACGATCAGGTCTACGTTGTATTCTTCGGTCAGCCGGGGGATCGCAGCTCGCGTGCCCAGCACCTGCACACCTTCGACGTACATCATCTGTTTGGCGGGATCGTCGTCCACAAACCCGATAACGCGGTAATAGGTGCCCTGCGGCGCGCGGTGTTTCAGCCGCCACGCGACCACCTGACCGGCTTCGCCCGCGCCCACCAGCAGCACGCGCGTCAGCGTGGGTGGAAACTGGCCGTACCAAACCGCCCGCCAGCGCCAGATCGTGCCGCTGATCAGGCGCGACCGGTAGCGGATCGTGGCGCTGCCCATCAATGCCAGCAGTCCGCCGAATCCCACCACGCTCAATGGCACCGGTCGCGGTTTCAGCGGCAGCGCGGCCAGCGCGATCACGACGGAGGATGCCGCGATTCCCCGTATCAGCACGATCACGTCATGGCCGCTGGTACGCCGCCAGATGCGATGGTATGCCCCGGCAGCATAGAGCGCGATCAGGTGAACGATCACTGCTCCGGTCAGAAAGCTAACCGAGCGGGTGGTAACTTCAAACGTTTCGTCGGTCGGTTCGATCCGCACCATATACGTTAGCGTATAAGCGGCCAGCAGGATCGCGGCGTCCAGGCTGGCTATCAGCGCGATCCGTTTTATTTCGCGCCGGTACCGG
>JAFGTJ010000491.1 GCA_016934195.1 Anaerolineae bacterium
CAGATGATCGTAGGTGGCAGCGAGCAGCGCCCCTACCAAAACGCCTTTGCCTAGAATCTGAAATGCACCCGTTGGAATGAAGGGGATGGTAGAACCGGTCATTTTTGACTATAATAATAACAACGTTGGATGATGTGAAGGTCTGGTTATGACACGCATTTTCATCAGTTATGCCCATATTGACGAATACCGCGTGCGCGAACTGGCTAACATTCTACGTGCAGCAGGCCATGATCCCTGGTTTGATCACAAGCTGATGGCAAATCGTGACTGGACAGTCAAACTCAGCGACGCAATTCAATCCAGCGACCGTTTTCTGTACGCTTTAACGCCGGAGTCGGTCGAATCGCGGTGGTGTCAATGGGAATTCGCCCAGGCGGTCCATGCCAGGAAACCAGTTCTGCTGGTGTTAGTGCAAGCCAATACTCCGCTGAGCGGTGTCTTGGGGCGTATCCAATACGCGGACTTCAGCCGGGGACCTGATCCGCGTGGGGTAGCGAATTTGCTTGGTGGCGTGTTGGATGCGCAAGTTATTGCGCCTGATGATGTGCCTATACCGTCCATCCAGCCAGAAGAATTATATCCACAAATATATCCGTCTACAGATGCGCTGTTTCCCGATCTCGAACGCGAATTGGTGACGGTTGCGGAAGGAAAACTATTCCCTGTTGTTGACTACATGGCGTCGCGTCTGGCAACCGGCATACTACAAGCGCCAGATAGTGATGTCCTGGATGCTGCCACTTACCTTGAACTGCAAAAACGCAAACTGGCAATAGAACAAATGGAATTAGAGGAAATGCGCCGCCGGATCCAACGGTTGGAGTCCTCTCATGAACGCGCAGAACCGTCTTCCCCGACGACCCAAACCCTGCCGGAACCGGTCCGGCAGCTTATGCAGTTTCAGCAGCGCCGGGTCTGGTGGGCACTGGCAAGCCTGATCGTGTCAGCGGTCGCGAGTATGGGATTGGCTCTCCTGGGTGTGAATATGGCGCGCGACGTATTGCCGAACGTATCGACAGACAGCATCGGCTCTGCGTTTACCATCTTGGCGGTACTGATGTACGTGTCGATGCTGCATTACTCGACACGCCTGTACCGGGCACGAGAAGACCGTTACCGTGAGCAGACTGTGAATTATCTCCGCTTGCGTGATGCAACCTTTTTTGAGCAGATTGAAGCGGATGTGAACGCTGTGTTGAACAGTTCCCCCTAACCCCTGAAGGAACAGCAGGATGCCGATTCCGCCGCGTGCTGATGAGCATATTCGTAGTTTAACGGATGAATTTACGAGCTATCTCAAGTCAGAATTTGAAGTGGAATGGGCCAGAAATCCAAACCGTGATCCGGTCCTGGTAGTAGAAAAGGTCAAAGTCCGTTATGCGCGAGGCGCATCGCAACTGAACTTATTGCGTGAGGGGGTATTGCTTGGTGGCACTATCTTGCTGAGCCTGGTAGGGGATCATCTGCTTAGGGGCGAGGATTTCACAACCGAATATGTGCTTGCTCTCATAATCGGTATCGTGCTGCCCGTGGCAGCATATTGGTTTGGCAGATGATGACTCCGGCGGTTATCCGGCCATGTGATGTGAAATAAATAACCGGGGCGTATCGCGCGATACGCCCCGGTTGATTCTCGCACTTCTGAGGGAAAAAATCGGCTTACTTCGCCGCCAGCGTGAAACCAAACCCGTTCTTGCGGTGCGCCGTCAGGAAGTCGTCCTTTGCCGTGATCTGGTCCAGCAGCCGGTTAAACGAGTCGTCCAGCACCGCCACTGACAGCGCATCCTCGTCCGCAAAGGCGACCCGCGTCATGGCGTGGATCGCGACTTCGCGGATAAACGCGCCGGGATAACCCACCATCTCGCGGGCGACGATGGCGTGATCGTCCTGCCACATATCGCCCAGGTAGCGGCGCAGCATCCGTTCGGCGTAGTCGGCGTCGCGCACTTCGGGAATGATGAACACGCGGTCCAACCGGCCCGGACGCTTCAGGACCCGTTCGTCAATCGCCTCCGGGTAGTTGGTGGTGGCGATCAACAGCGTCCCCTTCTCATTTTCCCGCGACTCGGCCCCGTCCAGCACGTTCAGGACCAGCGCCTTGTCGTCATCGTCGCGCAGGTAGGCGTCCATTTCTTCCAGCAGGATCAGCGTCGGCAGGTTAGAGTCCGCCGCCGTTGCCAGCGCCGCCTCGATCTTCCAGAACGCCGCGCCGCAGTAGTCCGCCGAGGACACGTAGATCACCAGGAACTCGCGCTCGATGGCCCATTTCGCCAGCGCGGAGCACAGCATCGTTTTACCCGTGCCGGGAATCCCCGCTAACAGCAGCTTGCGGAACGGCTTCAGGTTCAGCCGCTTGTAGATGTCCGCGCCTTTGGTAAAAAATGACTCAACATCGTTCAGCAGTTCGGCCTTGAGTTCGTCCGGCAGGATGATCTCATCCCAGCTCGTCGTCGGCTCGAACGATTCCGAACGCCCACCGATGATGCGGACCTTCGGCTGCGGGTACAGCGAGTTGGACAGCCGCCCGCACTGGGCCGCGAATTCCGTCCACACGGGCAGAAAATCCGCCGGGACGCACGCCACCCCGATTTTGTGACCTTCGTCGGTCCAGTACGCTGCCATCATCAGGACCTCGACCGTCTGGTCCGTTTCCGCTGCGTGGAACGTCAGGCGAAAGGCCCCGGTCCGGCCCGTGATATTGGCCTTATGGTTATACTCGAACACGGGCGCAATAGCGGCCTCCGCCTCTACCGGCTCGTGTTCCTGGAAGCGGAAGCCGCCCGCGAGGTCGGTATCGCGGTCGAAGCGTTCCAGTACCAGGTTGTGGGCGCAGGCCGTCGACTCGTTCAAAACCAGCCAGTCGGGGCCGGGATGCGCCGGAATCCACTCAGCATTGATCCACTGGGCCAGTTGATCGGTCTTCAGCCGAGCGCCGTTGGTGTTGCTTGAAGGTGTTGCGCACATTGACACGATAGTTGTCGCTCTCTGCTTTCAACGTTACCGATACTGGGTTTAGGTTCCCCAACCGCCCGTCATAGACCCCCTCATTCTAAAGGACCGTTTTTTTAAAGTCAACTACCAATAATTAGGGGTCAGAAAGGGTCAGGGGATGCGGCGGGAGCGTATCGAATTCGGGGGAAAAACGGCCTCACCCCCTAAATCCCCCTCTCCATTTGAACCGTTTACCCTCGCTGGCGCTCGGCTAAACTATGGAGAGAGGGACTTGCCGTGCCACTGTCTCCCCCTCTCCATTTTGAATGGGGGCCGGGGGGTGAGGCCGTTTCCCCTGACCTGCCATTGATGCTATACTGCGCTGTACGGCAAACTGTCCGCCGCTGCGCGGAATCAACCGTCTGAACGATCTCCCCCGCTCCCCACTGCTGCCGTTTTTGAGCATAACTACCGGGATATAGTGTATGGAGGCTCATTATGGCCCACACAATTTTTGTTCGTGGCATAGAGAACTGGCCGGATATCAACATTCGGAACAAACCGGGCACACAAAATACGACCGTGATATTTCGCGTGCCGAAGGACTGGCGCGCGGAATGCAGCAAAGTGACGCTCGATCCCCAGGGCGCGAACTTTGAGGGGCAAACGTACCAGTGGTTTCACCTGACATTCGAGGACGGGCAAATGGGCTGGGCGCGCGATGATCTGCTGGACCTGATCGGCGATTGCACCGCGTTCGGCTACGGCTTCTATGCGGTCCGCACCTATGCGTTTACCGCCAGCAAAGAGATCGCCGCCGACGGTGTGCCCCCGACCCGGTCCAAGCCGGTATTCGAGGAAGACGAAGAAGTATGCAGCGCGCAGGTGCGCGACGATATCGGTGAAGCGAACGTGCGGGCCGAACCGCTTGTCAGTTCGACCTGGATGGGCGCGGTCAAGGCCGGGGCCAGCATTAGCGTGTTGGACGTGGTGCCAGGACAGGGAAATGATCCGTTCCGTTGGATCAAAGTCCGCAGCGGGGAGATTCACGGGTATATCCGCGAGGATTTGCTGGTGTACTCGGACGGCTGCGCGGAACTCGATCTCAGCACGGATGACTCCGATTCGCTGCCGTCCCGCACGCACGACACGGACGATGATGTGAGCCTGCCCAATCCAGACTACCGCTTTGACTCGCCCGTGAAAGGCAACTACATTGTTTTCCAGGAGTTCCACAGCGACCATAACGGGGCTGATCTGGCGGGCAATGCCGGGATTGGCGTTTATGCCGGGGGCGATGGGCGGGTGGCCTATACGGTTGCGTGCAAAAAATGCACGGACAGCAAGCCGAATTTTAAAAGTCACGGTATCGATCTCTGGGATGAGAACGCCATCAACGATCCCGACTGGGGCTACGGGTACGGGAATTATGTGGTGGTGTGTTACGCCTGGAAGGATTTACCCAAAGCGGCCCGCGATAAGCTGACCGCTATGGGAAATGAGGGGTTTTACGTCTATGTCATCTATGCCCACCTCAAGAACATGGACGTCACGAAGGGGACCGTCGTGAACAAAAACACGCGCCTGGGA
>JAFGTJ010000492.1 GCA_016934195.1 Anaerolineae bacterium
ACCGGAGCAGCCAGAGCCAGGAGCAGTACGACGGAAACGATCAGAGTGATAGTGTTACGCATGGTGTTTTTTCCCCTTTGCTGAACTGATGCGAACTAAGTTGAACGATGTTTGTACAGGTATTGTACAGTTTTATTGTTCAATATGTCAAATATTTTTCATGAGTATTTGATTAAAAACGGGCCGGTCACGAAAAACAGGGGAAAAGGCGCACCGCGCGCACCGCGCGCACCATGCGCACGGGCGATCTGCTGGCGGGTGGACAGCCGGTAGATACCAGGGGGTATGGGGAAACAGGTGTGGAGAAAATGCGGTTCTAACCGGGAAACGGGTTTATGCCGCGCAGCAGTTCGTTCACTGTATTCAAGCCATCCAATAACGTGTTACCCAGATAGACACCCGGCACGCGCTCGATCCAGGTTGAATCCTGCGCAAAAACATACCCGGCGTAAGCAATAACCGGCAGCTCTTTTTCCGGCTTGTCAGGAAACCATTGGGGCCATTGGCTCAGGGCCGAGGCTGCATCTTCCGTCATGGCAACAAACACCACCATAGACGGCTTGATCCGGCCAATAAACGAGAGGAGATCGGGAATATCGACGGACTGGCCCAAATAGACAACCGGCCAGCGCAGCCGCTGCAACAGCAAGCCCAACATCAGCAATCCCCCCTCGTGCAGTTCACCCGGCGCGCACGCCAACACCACAGGCCGGACCGGAAATTCAGGCGGGGCCATTTGCATCCAGAACTGTAATTTTTGGCGCAGATAGTTGGTGGCAAAATGCTCGGTGGCGATACTGATCCGCCCTTCTTCCCAGGCCTGCCCAATGGCGGTAAACGTCGGCGCGATCACGGTCAGCACCAGGTGTTCCAGGGAATGCACCGCCAGCGCCTGCCCCAGGACCATTTCGGCCTGTGATCTATCCAGCGCGATCAGGGCCTCAAACAGTTGTTCGCGGAACGTTTTGTCAGCGGTGGAAGCCGGAGACGAAACGGGCGATGGCAAACTGCGCGCCGGATCAGAATATTGGCCGGTTTCTTCACCCTGCTCTAACGCCTGGATCGCATTCCGGGTTTGCATTCCCTCGTCAATGCGCTGCTTAACCCACCGGACGCGCGCGACCTGCGTCACGGAATAGAGACGGTGGCCGCCAACGGTGCGGACCGGCGTGGGAAAATTGTAACGGCGTTCCCAGACGCGCAGGGTATTTTGGGGAATGCCGGTCATGCGTGACATCACGCCAATGTTATAGACGGGTTCTTCAGCCATTGTCAATCTCCTGATTCCTCACGGATCAAGTATAGCTCATTCCCTCGCTGACTGGCTTATGCGGGCCGATACCGGCCTGCGCGGTAAGAATATGATTTGAATGAACAACTCGCGCGCCGTCCGAGTTGCCTATTTTGGAATTTTTCAGTACGCTTCATGGAGAAACTATCCCGATAAACTGAAATGATCTCTTACAGACCCTTACAGGCTGTTATAGGCGGGGTTGCTGATGACAAATGACGATCTGATCAACCAAACGTTAGGCCAATACCACATTCAATCCTTGCTGGGGCGCGGCGGGATGGCAACCGTCTACCTGGCCCGGCAGCAGTCGATGGACCGCGATGTAGCGATCAAGGTCATGGCGAGCGAACTGGCCGACGATGACGAATTCGTGGCCCGCTTCGAGCATGAAGCCCAACTCATCGCCCGGCTGCAACATCCCCACATCCTGCCCGTGATCGACTTCGGGCGCGCCGACAAGCGCATTTATATCGTGATGCGGCTGGTGCGCGGCGGCAGCCTGGACGACCGGCTGAAAAATGGCCCGCTGCCGTCCAATCTCGCCAGCCGGATGCTCGACCAGATCGCCAGCGCGCTCTCGTTTGCGCACGCGGAAGGCATCATCCACCGCGATCTGAAACCCAATAACGTGCTGCTGGACGAACGCAACAACCCGTACCTGACCGACTTCGGCATCGCCAAAATGCTGGCGGGAACCTCCAAACTCACCGCGACCGGCAAAATCCTGGGCACGCCGTCGTACATGGCTCCCGAACAGTGGCGCGGCGACCCGGTAGACGCGCGCACCGATATCTATTCGCTCGGTGTGATGCTGTACGAAATGGTGCTGGGATCACTGCCGTTTTCCGGCGAAACACCGTATACCCTGATGTACAAGCATTTCAACGACCCGCCGCCGCCGCCGCGCACCATCGATCCCAACCTGCCGCCGCTGATTGAGGGCGTGATCCTCAAGGCGCTGCACAAGGACCCCGACGACCGCTATTCCTCGGCGGACCTGATGGCCGAAGATTTCGCCAACGCGGTACGCGGCCAACCGACCACCGTTTCGCTAAGCGCGACGGAAGTACCGGACGGACTGGACAAAACCGTGATCGGGGAAGAGTCGCCGCCTGCGGCGGACAACATGATGACGTTCCGGCCCGACACCCCGCCCGGCGGCGTCGGGACACCGGCTCCCCAACCCACCCGCGCCGCCGCGACCAAAGCCGGAGACGCCACTGCACCCACTGCGCCACCGGCCAAGAGCGGCCTGAACCCGGTCGTGATCGGCGGAGCCGTGCTTGGCGTGATCGCCGTGATCGTGGTGGCGGCGCTGCTGCTGCTCGGCGGCGGCGATGACAAGAAGGTGGCGGAAGTGCCCAGCGATACGCCCACCGCGACGGCCACCCATACGCTCGAACCGACCCACAC
>JAFGTJ010000493.1 GCA_016934195.1 Anaerolineae bacterium
CGCTGGCGCCGATATCGGCGGGTTTGTAGACCACGTCGGCCAGGTGTTCGACCTCGCTGATTTTCCAGCCGGTTTCCTGCGCGATCGTGATCCTGGCCGACTCGGTCAGGACCAGGTGTGTTTCGATAGTGTCCGTTTGCCGGAGCACGTCCAACAGCCGGATGCCGTAGATCACGCCGCTGGCGCCGGAGATGCCCACGATCAGGCGGTGGGGCGCAGAATCAGATCGTTCGGGTAGCTTCATACCGCTCCTTCTCGCACATAGTGTAACAGCCTACAGGCGGCGCCGTTACGATTCAGGCACGATCTCCGGGTTCAACACCCAGCGCACCCACCATTCGTCCCCGGTATATTCCAGGCACACCACACACGACGTGGTAAACCGGACCGGCACCCGGAGCGCGTTGCCGGTCAGCAGCAGCCCGGCCAGGTCTTCCATGAACGGGTTGTGGCCGACCAGCATCACCGGGGCGGGTTCCATGCTGAGTTCATGCGCCAGCGTATCCACCGGGTCGGTGTAATGCAGGCCCGCGACCGCGATCACGCCGCCGGGCGGGTTGATATGCTCACCGAGGATATCGGCAGTTTCACGCGCGCGCACCAGTCCGCTGTGTCGAATCTGGTGAATTTCGCAGCCAGCCTGCGCGATGTGGGCCGCGATACGGGTGATATCATTACGTCCGCGCCTGGTAAGCGGGCGGTCGGCGTCGGTGGTGAACGCCGGGTCTTTGGATGCTTTGCCGTGTCGAACGAGATAGACTCGCATGGGTGTTTTCTCCGGTTGACTCGTTTACAAGGTGCCAGATATTAGCGGCGCGTGCGCCACACCCGCCGCCGGTTATCGCCTGGATCATCGTCGGGCGGCTGGCCTGCATCGGGCGGCGGATTCTGGATGGCGTCCCACAGCTCATCGTGTGTCAATTCCTGGTAATGCCGGGGGCCGACGAGGTAGGCGCGATCCTTCATGTACAGGAACAACCGCTCGCCCCGGTCGCGCTTGAGGTTGAGTGCTACGTTGGGCAGCAGCAGGCTTTCCCGCGAATCAAAACGCCCCTTGACCTCGACCCAGCACTTGAGATCGGGCAAATAGAAGTCTACGAGGTAATGCCCCGGCCCGATGCGCTCCGGCTCGTAGCGCCACGTGATATCACGTCTGGTCAATTCCTGCGCAAAGTGGATTTCAAGCTGCGAGCGCATCTCGACGCTGTGGTATTCGCCCGGCAGGGACGGGATACGCCGCTTGCCGCGCTGTACGTGGGGTTTGTTTTTGCCGGATGACATGCTCTCCCCCCTTTATCGTTTGGCGGCCAAACGCTGGCGCATGACCTCGAAAGCCAGCACCGCCGCTGCCGCCGTCGTGCCCAGCGATTGATCGAACGGCCCGGCATACGGGATCGCCAGCCGCAGATCGGCCTGTTCCAGAAACGAGCGCGTGATCCCGCGTTTTTCACCGCCGATGACCAGGAACAGCGGTTGAGTCAGGTCGGCATCATAGATCGAAACGGCGTGTTGTGTGGCAGCACAGGCGACCGCCAGCCCACGCGCCCGGAAGTGCTGCGCCGCGTCGAGCGTGGTGTCGGCAATCGCGGTTGGAATCCACTCCGACGCGCCCGCCGATGAACGGGCAACCACGCCCGCCGCCGTCAGCCAGTTGCGGGGACGCAGGATCAGCCCGTCAGCGCCCGCCGCGTATAACGCGCGCACCGCCTGCCCGAAATTGAACGGGTCTTCCACACCGTCCAGCATGGCGACGAACGGCGCGAGGCGGTCGGCGGCGATATCGGCCAGGTCGCATAACCGGCGCGATCCAACCAGCGCCACGATCCCGCCGTGACTGCTGCCGTCGGCGTGCGCGTCGATGATATCAGCCGCAACTCGCTCGACCGGGATTCCGGCGTCAGCGGCGGCATGTTCCAGCCACGTCACACCATTATCGCGCTTGTCGTGACGGATATAGATCGTGTTGATTGGGCGGCTACCGGATTTGAGCACGGCCCGCACCGATACAAAACCCTCGATGATGCTGTGTCCGGTCATGGGTGTATCTTGACGTTCGTTGTTGTCTGGCATCTGTCACGCTTCGGTTGGCCTGGACCTGCGACCAATCATACCAGCATTTGCGCGCGCGGGTAGATGATCGTTTTGTGTGATCACACCCTCACTCGAACATGAACAGCACGGTTCCCACCGTCACCACGTCACCCACGCTGAGCCGGAACGGTCCGGTCAGGCGTCCACCGTTGGCGAACGTGCCGTTTCTGCTGCCGCAGTCCACCAGGATCATGTCCGCGCCGTTGGGCGTAATTTCACAGTGGTGTTTTGAAACTTCGCGTTCGTCCACCACGATATCGTTATCATCACCGCGCCCGATGCGGATCGGTTCACCCAGCGGCAGCGAACCCCCTTTCCACGTGATGACGGTTGGCGTTTCGCCCTGGCGCTCGATCGATTCGCGGGATGCTTTCATGCGCACGTGCAGCATAGCCGTATCTTCGGCGCGCGCCGCGCGTGCACCGTACATGCTCTTGGTGATGCTGGCCTTGCGCGAATAGGAGTCGTACCGTTCCGCGCCCAGGTCCATGTCAACCGCTTCTTCGCGCAGCATGTCATGCTGGCGCGCCAGCTCCGGATCGTCGATCTTACTCTGGTGGATGGCGTCGGCAGCGTTGGAAAGGGCCTGTGACGCATCACCAAACCGGCCCTGGTCGGCATGATCGATCGCTTCTTCGCGGGCGCGCACCGCTTCGAGCAGCAGCTTGGTTTTGATCACCTCGACGTTCGGCCCGCTGTCCAGGACATCATCAGCCGGGACGGTGTTCACGTTGATCGGCAGTTCCAGCGTGTGATGGGTCACCGCGTCGTCGCCGATCTCGTCGTAATCGAAGCGCAGCCGCGCCACTTCAACTTCGCCCAGGTCCTTGAGCGCCGGGATCGACAGTTCGAGCAGCAGCGTTTTTTGCTCCTCGGCGAACAGGTCGCCCAGCCGGAACACGGCGCTGCCGCTGCTGCGCTCGGTGGGGTAGGTGTTGTACTGGCGCACCATATCCACGTCCGGCGACGGCGTCAGCGTGATGACCAGGTTTTGCCCGACCACGCTCAGCAGGTCGCGCAGTTCCTCGGCGAAAATGTGCGGGGCCTGGTCCGGGTTGTCGATGAAATAAAACGCGCCGCCGCCCTCTGCCGCCATACGCGTTAACAGGTCTTCGTTAAAGTCCATGCCGACGCCCATTGTTGTTGTCGTGATGCCTTCGGCGCGTTTTTGACGGGCCATCGCTTCCAGGCGTACGGTATCCGTGATCCCCTGGTTGGCAAGTCCATCGGTGAGCAGCAACACGCGGTTGATCTGGCGTTCGGCGACGCCGCGCTCGGCGACGTGTTCGGCTACAAGCTGGCCGCCCTGGAGCCAGCCGCCGCTCAGGTTGGTCATACCCCCGGCGCGCAGCGTCTTGATCCCCTGGATGATGCGGTCTTTTTCGATCACGGGCGTGGGCGGCAGGTTGACTGTCACGTTGGTGCTGTAACTCACCAGGCTGACACGGTCAGCCGCGCCCAGGTGTTGGATCAAAAACGCCGCAGCCTGTTTGACATAATCGAGCTTGTCGCCGCCCATCGAACCGCTGCGATCCAGCACCACGCTCAGGTTGAGCGGAATCCGCCGCTCAGATTCCGGGGCGGGTTCGGCCTCGATGCGTGCCAGCAGATACAGGTGTTGGGCGCGTTCGACCGCGATCACGTTGTAATCCAGGACAAAATTGGCCTTCATGACTGCTGCCTCTCCGCAACATAAGCGTGATGACAGGGACCATTTCTACCACACTATACGGTCTTTGGGCTGTAAAGCAACCTGCCGGGGGGAGTATTCACCGCTGCGCCCAGCCTTTCGCGCGTTCGATGGCCCGCTGCCAGCCGTCGATCAGGTCGTCGCGCGCGCTGGCGGGCATGTCCGGCTCAAAGCGGCGTTCGACGCGCCACTGGTCGGCCAGAGTATCCACGTTCGGCCAGAATCCGACCGCCAGCCCGGCCAAATACGCCGATCCCAGCGCAGTCGTTTCGGTGACGGCAGGCCGCACCACCGGCACGCCCAACACGTCCGCCTGGATTTGCATCAGCAGGTCGTTGCGTGCCGCCCCGCCATCGACGCGCAGTTCGCTAAGCGTGATCCCCGAATCGGCGTGCATGGCGTCCAGCACATCGCGGGATTGGAGTGCGATCGCGTTCAGGGTGGCGCGTGCGATGTGGGCGCGCGTGGTGCCGCGCGTCATGCCGACCAGCGTCCCGCGTGCATAGGCGTCCCAGTGCGGCGCGCCCAGCCCGACAAACGCCGGGACCAGGTACACGCCGTCGGCGCTGTTCACACTCGCGGCCAGGGGTTCGATTTCCGGCGCGCTGTCGATCATGCGCAGGCCGTCGCGCAGCCACTGCACAATCGCCCCGGCCATGAATACGCTGCCTTCCAGCGCGTAGATCACGGGGTCGCCGCCGATCTGCCACGCGATGGTTGTCAGCAGGCCCGACCGTGACTTAACGCCCGTGCTGCCCGTGTTCAACAGCACAAAACTGCCGGTGCCGTATGTATTTTTGGCCATGCCCGGCGACAGGCAG
>JAFGTJ010000100.1 GCA_016934195.1 Anaerolineae bacterium
CCGCACGCAGGATCAGCATTGGGGCGCGACCAGTGCATACCAGGACCCGTAAGACGAGTTCTGAATCGCTCTTGTCCGACGATACCGAATCGGTGGAAGGCTTCCACGCATTGGAAACACACATCGGGGCCGGTGAAATGCAGCCGTTATCCGCGGTGGCGGTGTTTGAGGGCGGCGATCCGCTGGCGGGAACGGATGCGCTGATCCAGCGCCTCGCCGCGATTGATGGTATGGACGCCGTGCGCAGCGCAACACAACCGTTGGGCGCAGACAACGTACAAACCGCCGGTATCACGCGCATCAATCAGCAGTTTGGCGCGCTGGCGATGCTGCTTGCTCCTGGTGATGCCCCGGCTGCCGAACCGACACCGGAACAAGCGGCGTTGGTGGGGAGAGGCTAACTCACGATCACGCTATTCTGTGGCCCTACCCCTACAAGATATCACGGTAAAATTTTCCGCTCTACACCGACAGCGACGCCTTGCTGCGCGTCTTCTGGAGATCGTAGTCTACCGCGCGGCGGCTGAGCAGGTCCAGCGAGATGTCGATCACTTCGCGGGCTTCGTCGGGGGTGGTGGTGCCAATCGTCACCATGTCCTGGTCGCGGATCGTGTTCCACACAAAGCCTAATCCTACCACCGGCTGGAGCTTGCCCGCCGCCAGTGGTTTGATGGTCATAACCGGCTTGCGCGCGTCCTGAATGATACGCATCACCCAATCCACCTCGACTTGCATCAGAAACCCCAGCGAATTGTACAACTGGATATAGGTTTCCACGTCCGCGCCAGTCTTGTCGGCATACGGGATCGACTCCGGCATGTGGGTCGAGAGGCCGGGGATCATGTCCCGTTCGCGGATCAGCACCGTGTAGCGGTTCAGGTGGCGGATTTCGCCCGTCATGCGGTCCAGCAGCGCGTCGGTGACGCACTGGTGCGGCAGGCAGAACGTCGCGTTGAGGGCCTTCATCCGGTCAAACACAACTTCCGGCTCCTGGTCGGGATCGCCGCCGGGGGTGACGTTAAAACTCGGTGTCAGGATGCGGATCATGGACCGCCCGGTGCGGTCCTCAACATCCTGGATCGCCTGTTCCAGCAGGTCCGAGGGCGGAGCCATCACCGCATCGACGCCGCGTTCCATAAAAACGGTCAGGATCGCGGCGATGCGTTCGCGGGTTTGAAATTCCTTGATGAACTTGTCTTTCGCCAGCGAGCTGTGGGAATAGCCCAAAAACCAATTGGTGCCTACGATCAGGCGCGGCAGGCTCACGCCGCCAACGGTAGTACGAGGGAATTCGATCATGATGATATCATTGGCTCCGTGTCAAATACGGTTCTTGCCAGTGAATTCTGGCACTAGAGCCTGTCCCGCGCAACTTTCCGGTGATAGACCAATTGCGCCCGGCGCGGCCCTGTGCCACAATGCAAACAACGCGCATCTGACCGAGGGCACACCTCATGATCTCCCCACCCGATATTCTCAAAGACCGCTACCGGCTGCTGGACCCCATCGGCAAGGGCGGGATGGCGGTCGTTTACCGCGCGCGCGACGAAACATTGGGGCGCGACGTGGCGATCAAGTTCCTGGCGACGGATCGCCTTGTCGGGGACGAAGCCAGCGCCCGCTTTCTCCGCGAAGCGCGCACCATTGCGCGGCTGGCTCATCCCAACATCATGGCGCTGTACGACGTGGACCGCCAGGATTCATGGCATTACCTCGTGCTGGAATACATCCCCGGCCAGGATATCCAGACGCTGCTGGTGGATCGCGGCGATTCGCTCCCGGTCGATGAAGCCCTTGACCTGATGCGGGGCGTATTGGCCGGGCTGGACTACGCGCACGGGCAAGGCGTGATTCACCGCGACATCAAGCCCGCCAACATCATGATCACGCCGGGCGGACAGGTCAAGCTGACTGATTTCGGACTGGCGCTAACGCGCGAGGAGGTCCGGCTGACGCGCGAGGGGATGCTGCTCGGCACGGTGTTGTATATGGCTCCCGAAATACTGAGCGGCGGCGGATTCGATACCCGCACCGATTTGTATGCGGTCGGCGCGGTGCTGTACGAACTGGTGACGGGGCGGGTGCCGTTTTCCGGCGACAGCATGATCGCCATCGCCTCGCTGATCCTGAATGCCCCGGTCACGCCGCCGCGCGATCTGAATGCCCGCGTACCGCAAGCGCTGGACGACGTGATCACGCGGCTGCTGGCGAAAGATCCGGGCCAGCGCTTCGCCTCGACCCAGGACGTGTTAGACGCGCTGCCGCAGACCCGGCCCGCGCCACAATCCGGCGCGCTGAAGCGCGATGCGCCGCCGCCCGACATTCGCCTGTACGCGGCCCAGGAAGACAAAGCCGCCGCGCTCGAAGCGGAGCGCCGCCGGGTGGCCGGACTGCTGCAAGGCGACGTGATCGAGTCGCTGAATCTACTGCTGGCGCAAACGAGCGCGTTTGAGATGAGTCTGGGACGTGATCAACAGGCGCGCATGGCGCTCTCGGTGCTGACCAGCCTGACCCGGCAGGCGATCCAGCAGGTGCGCGACCTGGAAAACAATCTGCATCCCGCCGCGCTGGAAACGCTCGGCCTGGAACCGGCGCTCGAAGCGCTGGCGGACCAGGCGCGGCGCGCGCACGGTTTGCAAGTCACGCTGGCGGCGGAACGTCTGCCGGAACGCCCCAATCCCCAGATCGAGTTGGCGCTGCTGCGGTTGGCCCAGGATGCGCTGGATCGTGCCACCCGGCACGCGCGCGCCTCCCAGGTCACGATCCGGCTGGCCCAGCATGACACAACCCTGGAATTTGCCTTCGCGGATAACGGCACGGCCATCAGCGGGACCGAGATGCTGCGCGCCGTCCGCCAGCGGATCGAGCAGTTGGGCGGCACGATTCAGGTCGCGGTGGACCTGGACGGCAGTTTCGCGCTGACGGTAACTTTCGCCCTGGAACCGCCCGTGTACCTGACTCCCCGCGAGATCGAGGCGCTGCAACTGGTGGCTGAAGGGTTGAGCAACAAGGAGATCGCGGCGGAACTGGTCATCAGCCCGCGCACGGTGAATTATCACCTGGACAACGTGTATTCCAAACTGGCCGTGAATTCGCGCACCGAAGCGGCGATCTACGCGCTGCGACATGGGTTTGTGCGGCAGCACCCTGGTTAAATGACCGGGATCAAACCCGCCGTTTACCCGTTCCGCGCGGTGCGACGGCGTGCCACAATGGGATCAACGAACTGAATGACCATCATTTTCACCGATGAGGAGCAAAAATCATGAACGAGTTCACCGTATCGCTGGGGCCGCTGGACGCGCTGTTTCAGGACCCGGACGTGTCGGAAATCATGGTCAACGGCTATGATCGCGTGTTCGTGGAGCGCAGGCGTGGTGCCTATGAAGACCTGGAAGAAGTGCCGGACATATTCCGCGATGAAGCCGAATTACAGGCCGTGATCGACATTTTCCGCGAGATTGCCGAGTCGTTGGGCCGCCGCCTGGATGCCAAAAATCCGTTGGTGGATGTGCGGTTGGGCCAGGTAGCACGCGCCAACGTGGTGCTGCCGCCGATTTCCACGCTCGGCCCGACCATCACGATCCGCAAATTCGGCGGTCGTTTTTTCTTCCCGATAGAAGACCTGATCCGCTTCGGGTCGTGGACCGAGGACATGGTGGCGTTTTTGCGGGCGTGCATCAAGAACCGGCTCAATATCGTGGTGGCGGGCGGCACCGGGTCCGGCAAGACGACGATCCTGAATGTGCTGTCCGGCATGATCGATCCCGGTGAGCGCGTGATCACGGTTGAAAACGCGATGGAACTGCAACCACCCGACACGCTGCGGCACCTCGTCCGGTTGGAAAGCCGCCCACCCGATCACACCGGGGAAGGCGAAGTCTCGATCCAGCAGTTGATCGTCAACGCGCTGCGAATGCGTCCCGACCGGCTGCTGCTCGGTGAAGCGCGCTCGGCGGAAGTGCTAGAAATCATGCAGGCGATCAATACCGGGCACGACGGCACCATGTTCAGCATCCATGCCAGCAGCGTCCGCGATGTGTTGCTGCGGTTGGAAATGATGTGCTCCATGCACGGTATCGCGTTTCCGCTGCTGACGATCCGGCACATGATCGCGGAAGCTGTGGACCTGATCACCTACCAGGAACGGCTGCCCGATGGTCGGCGCAAGCTCACCCGGATCGCGGAAGTGGTGGGGATGCAGGGGGATATGATCGCGGTGCAGGACATTTTCGAGTTCCGGCAAACGGGCACGGCGGACGATGGCACGATAGAGGGCTATTTCACCGCGACGGGCAAACTGCCGACCTTCATCGAGCGAATTCAGGGTGATCTGCCGATGGAGATTTTCAGGCCGAAGTAGGAATTCTCGTTAGAAAATAGTGAGAGAGGCTGAAACAGTCTCTCTCCTCATCCATAAAACGGGTTTTTATTTACTACTATTTCTAGTATAATGCAAAGTGAATCTATAAATAAGTATCGGATATAAAATGCCTAATCAAGCTATTACAAGTCTTGCTATACTAATGGTGGACTGGGAAGAACGGAACAGGGATTATCTTCAGAACTTTGTTCCTATGGTCACCGAATGTGTTCGTTTATCCGCCGAAAAAATCATTTCATTACCAGATATTCAGCAACAACTCCTTGAAAGATTTGGTTTGAAACTCCCTCAGGGCGTAATCAAAAAAATATTAAAACGAGCCGAAAAAGGAAATTTTGTTGAATTCGATGAACGATTGAGGGCATATAAACCTAACCGGCAAAAATTATCTAAATTAAACTTTGCGAGAGTCCAGCGAGAAGTTGGACGAAGATTTGATAACCTAATAACTCATCTAATTGAATTCTGTAGTCAAAATTATAATATAACTTGGTCTATCACACACGCAGAGGCTGTGCTACAAACTTATCTGGCTGAAAATGAATTCTTTTTGCTCAATACGAATTCAAAAAGAATACTTCTGCCTATTATGGAACATCCCCCAAGATGTGAAAGATATCTCATAGGCGCATTTATTAGGCACATTCAAAGTCATTCACCAACCGATTTTGAATATCTTGAAACAATATTTAAAGGTAACATGCTTGCCAATGCCATTTTTATCCCTGAAGGTTCTTCATCTGTGCGGCAAAAATGGAGCGTCAATATATATTTTGACACGGCATTCTTGATACAAGCTTTAGGTTATAACGGCGAAACAATTCAAGAACCTCGTAGGGAACTCCTAAGTTCCTTATCTTTGACAGGTACTTCTTTGCGCTGCTTCCGTCATAATCTAGAAGAAATTGAAGGCAGCCTTTACCTATGTTCTCAGCTAATAGATTCAAATATTAGGAACATTCAAGGACCTATCGTCGCTTCATTGGATCATTTCATTGAGAAAGGTTATGGGCGTGCAGATATCGTGCTAGCGATATCTAATCTTGAACGGGATTTGAATAGACTGCGGGTTTTTGTAGAAGATAAGCCCGAGTACATCCGTCAACACACAATTGACGAACAAGCATTAACTGATTTGCTTAAGAGTGGAATAGGATATACAAACCGTCGTACCGGAGAGATTAATCAACAAGCACTCGATAGGGATGTGGCTTCAATATCCGCTATAGCAACACTGCGCAAAGGGCGTACATATCCTAGAATTGAGGATTGTCCTGCCGTTTTTGTAACAACAAACAACAAACTCGCCAGTGTGACACGAGAGTTTTTCGCATCGAGCGATTCAGATAGAAACGCAGCACACTGCCTGACAGAATACACTCTAGCCAACTTACTATGGCTTCGACAACCAAACGAAACACCCAACTTGCCTAGAAAACATATCATTGCGAATTGCTATGCAGCAACTCAACCTGATGAGTATTTATGGGATCTTTATCTCTCAAAGATCGAACGGTTACGCGAAGAAGGCAGAATTACAATTGAGGATTACTATACTTTTCGGCATGTCCAAGAAGCAAAAGATGCCTTAATGGAAGTGACGTTGGGTGAAGAGGGAAGACTATCAGCCGAGGGCACAGTTTCAGAAATTATTAGACGCGCTCGTATTCATATGCAATCTGAAACATATTCAGAATTGCAGGCTACGCAAAAACGACTGGCCGAGAAAGATGCAAAAGAGTCAGAACAACGTACTAATATCGCCAAGAGAGCCAAGACACAAGCTGCCAGGATTACGAAAGGGATCAAGTATGCTTTCTACGTTGTATTGATGATTTTCTTGATCATCTCTGCTCCCATTGACTTGTTGCCATTTGAGATAGGTTTTTCCATCAGCCAGCCATTACGGTATATTTTGACTCTCATCTTGATAATTGGAATAGTATGGTCTTGGTTCAGTATGAAAAATGGGCGCACTTTTGATGAACAAATCACTAAAATAGAACAATACATTGCCAAACGACGCGAAGCTTATTTCCTTAACATTGCAGGGTTAGAAGAATCCAATCCAGACAAAGACATCTAGCAAAATTGATGCAAGAAAGCTCTATTCTGAGAGTTCCCCTCGTTGCACCCCAACCTATGCTACAATGCGAATAGATACAATATCACACCGCTAAGCCAGCCCCAGGAGACTCCCGCATGGCTGACCACACAGCGAACAGCACGGCTCCCTTTGTGCCCGCCTACCGCCGCCTGCAACGCGACGGCGCGTTCCCGGATCGCGTCCGGGTGGCCCAGGAAGCGCTGAGGGACTGCGCGTTATGCGGGCGGGAATGCCACATCGACCGGACGCAGAAACCCGGTTCCTGCCGCACCGGGACCGACGCCATTGTCAGCAGCGCGTTTCCGCACATGGGCGAAGAGGACCCGCTGCGCGGCGTGCGGGGTTCCGGCACGATTTTTTTCTCAAACTGTAACTTACAGTGCCAATTCTGCCAGAATTACGAGATCAGCCAGGAGGGACAGGGCCAGTCCGTCACGGGGGATCAGATCGCGTCGATGATGCTGCACTTGCAGGCGATGGGCTGCCACAATATCAATCTGGTGTCACCGAGCCACGTCATCCCCCAGATCATCAGCGCCGTGTATCTCGCCGTCGAAGCCGGACTCCATATTCCGCTGGTATATAACACGGGCGGCTACGACTCACTGGACGGGCTGCGGCTGCTGGACGGTATCGTGGACATTTACATGCCGGACATGAAATACGCCGATCCTGATGTGGCCCAACGTTTTTCCAAAGTGCCCGATTACCCGGCGTGCAATCAGGCCGCCGTGCGCGAAATGCACCGGCAGGTCGGAGATTTGCAGTTGGACGCGCGTGGGATCGCCACGCGGGGATTGCTGGTGCGGCATTTGGTCCTGCCGGATGATCTGGCCGGAACCACCGAGATCGTGCGATTCCTGGTTGAGGAAATTTCGACGAATACCTATATCAACGTGATGGGCCAGTATCGCCCGGAATGGCGCGTGCGAGAACGCAACATCGCGCCGCTGAATCGCCCGGTGACGCGCGCCGAAGTCGAGCAGGCCAAAGCCATCGCCCAACGCGCCGGGCTGCGACTGGACGCACGCCGGGGATGGAATCTGTGGTTGGGTTAGCAGATTAGCGGATACCCTTCATGCCGGACATACCGTCAATGGCGCGGCGGGGGCTGTCGCCTTCCGGTCCCATTTCCTCGGTGGTGTTGAAACGGTGATCGTTCTTGCGGATATACTCGGCTAAATCTGCTCGAAGTCGATCCCATATGTCCTGTTGGGCCGCGACCAGCACCGCTTTGGCCGCCTGCTGGCCGGGACGCTCAAGCGCCTGCCGGAGATGCGGCAAACACAGTCCCGCTGAAACGCGGAATCCGGCGGCGAATTCGTCCTGATCCATGTGATCGAGCAGATTGCGCAGAATATGATCTTCGGTGGTGGCCTGATGTGTGCAGGCCGGACACTCCGCCCGTGCCGCGAGCGCGCCCGCCGCTTTGGATAACTGCCGCCGCCCATCGCCCGGTTTCACGCTGCCCATATCCTTGAGCATGTTGCGAATCAGTCCTTCGTACAGCACCGCAATCCCCAGGGCGGTATTGTTGAACTGTTCGATGACGTGCCAGCCGTGCGAATTGCAGAGGCCGCGCGCCGCCCGGATCGCCTCGTGCGTGGGCGGCTTGTTGACGAATTCATAGGTCAGGCTAAACAGGTAATGGTGAATGCTGTCATTCGTCAGGCGGCAGACCGGGCAGCCGGACTGTTGGAACGCCGCGAACAGGTCATGGGCGCGGGATGAAAGTTTCATAGGCTGTTTTTCCAGGGTGCAGATCGTCCAGATGATCCCATTATAACGCAGGCAGGCCGGGAAAAACTCTCTTGTCAAGCGCGCCGGATTCGGGTAAGATTGGGCTATGTATGCGGGCATGGTGTAGCGGTAACACATCAGCCTTCCAAGCTGTTGTCACGGGTTCGAGTCCCGTTGCCCGCTTTTGAACCCTCTTCAGGGCTTGTAGCTCAGCGGTTAGAGCAGCCGGCTCATAACCGGTCGGTCGCAGGTTCGAATCCTGCCAGGCCCATCTCCATAACCAGTTGTCAGACATGCGGGCGGCTGGTTTTTTGATTCCGTCACCGCCCTCCCCCATCCTGGCCCACAACAAAAAAACCGGAGCCTCATGCGAGACTCCGGTCGTTATTACAGCCACTTAGAAGGCGTTACGGATGCGCCGGGGCTTTACCCTGCTTACTGTTGATTTCCTCGGTGGGGTCAGCCATCGGGAACATCTCTTCCGCGTCCGCCTGGAAGGTGAGGCGGTCCGCCGGGCCAGCCATACTGGTCAGCGGCAGCGGGTTGGTTTCAAACAGTTCGAACTGCGCCGGGGCCAGGGAACTATCCACAACCTCGGACTGGAAGATCAGGCGTTCCGGGGTGCAGCGGAAGGACGGCGCGAAGTCCTGAACATTCGCATTGTCGGTAACGGACTTGATCAAACCATCATCCACGCCGACCGCGAAGACATCGAAGTCGCCATCAACGCTGCTGTGATAGGCCAGGAAGCTGCCATCGGGCGCGAAGGTGTGCCCGGCCACATCAACGCCGGTATCGGTGAGCTGGCGGGCTTCCATCGTGCCCAGGTCCATGATCCACAGGTTATCCACGCCCATATCGTCGGTCTGGAGCCACGCCATCGTCTGCCCATCGCGGGCCAGCACCGGCACGGTATCCTCGGCATCGTTGTCGGTCAACTGCGTCAGGACCTGGGTGTTGGCGTCCACGATTTCCATCATGAAGATGTCCCAGTCGCCGCCATCACGGTCGCTCTGGAAGACAAAGCGCTGGTTGGCGTCGGGCGTATCGCAGCCACCGTCCGGTGCCCAGAAGGGGTTGATATCGTTGGCGAGATCATTGGTCAGGCGGACCGGGGTGCCGTCGCCGGACACGTCGAACATATACAGTTCCCAGTTGCCGTCGCGGTTAGTTTCAAACGCGATCAGGTTTTCGGGACCCCAGACCGGATTCACGTCCGCGCCGGAGTTAAAGGTCACGCGCCGCTGTTCGGAACCATCGGGCGTCGCCAGGTAGAGTTCCCAGCTACCACGCAGGGCCTGGTCGCGGTCGGTGGTGTAGGCAATCCACGAACCATCAGGGGCATAGGTCGGCTGAACGTCCCGGCTGGCCGTACCGCGCGACACGTTATTATCAAGCTGGCTCAAACCGGCGTCATTCAGCGTGTAAATGTCCCAGTCACCATCAGCATTACTGTGGTACGTGACCAGTTCGGGGCACAACGCGCAGCCCACCGAGAAGGCTTCCCAGGGAGCGCGATCCAGCGATTCGCCCAGCGCGCCGGATTCCTGGTCCACAACCGGGAAGTCGAACCGTTCGCGGCGGACGATGGGCGGTTCGCCCTCTTCGGTCTGAACGGTGATCTCAACATCGCCAATACCGGACGGGCGAATGATAATCGGGATACGGATGGTGTAGCGAGTGATGGTGGTGGGAATGCCTTCCGACACCACGTACTCGTTCCATTCGGTCTGCTGGTAAGCGCGCCACCCGGTCCACCACTGGTCACCGTTAACCGTCACGCCGATACCGGCGGGTACGGCCACGCGCGCCGTCGAGTACGGGAAGACAATCGCTTCGCCCAGGCTGGTCATGACCAACAGGGTGCCATCGGCCTGAGTCCGCAGGAACACGGTGCCATCCACGATCATTTCGGTGCCGTTCACCATAATCGTGATCGGGTAATCACGCGGCGACTGCACAATCAGCATAGAATGCGGAGCGGCTCCACACGCATTATCGGGACCGGTCCGCAGGGTAATATCCTGCATGGCGCTGTACATGATGTCGCCCGGCTGGACATTATTCGTGACAGACACATCGCCTACCAAAAGGAACATCGCGTTCTGCCCGGTCGAAGCGGGAATGTTGGCCTGAACGTTCATCATTGCCAAACCCCAGGTGCCCTGAGCCTCGTTTAAACCAGCAGTCGTAATGGTTTCAACAATTCCCAAATCAGCAACAGCGCCAGGGGCAGCAAAGAAATCAGCGGGCGCAGTTTGACCCGCAAACACCGAGGCCGTTGTCTCTGCATTACCATAACACGCACTATTAGGGCCTAGTTGGGCACAATTCGTACCCAAATCACGGAGCGCTTGGGCTACAAGATCGTCACAGGTGCCGCCGCCCTGGGCAAAACCTGTGAGCGGGGCGGGAACGATTGCCACCACGATCAAGAACACGATCGGAATGAGGTGTCTGAAACGCATGGGATGACTCCTTAGGTATGCCTCACAAAATCGAATGATAGAGTGCAGGGCGTCGACACACATCACCCAGCAATCTCCGTTAACCCACTATGGCATGACAGCCACTTATCTAAATGGTACAATCATTATATTCAATTTTAACAACAATGCTAGTTGTAACCGGGTTGATGGCGGCTAATCGGGACCCATTATCACTATAGCGTGCCTGATTATATTACACTTGCCTTGCATGATTGGGCAAGTCGAATTTTACAACTTGTCTGCCGCCAGAATGAAGTTTGCATTGAATTTTTGCATTTAAGCCTTGAATCCGGTTATGTTTAGACGCTGCCATTATGGATCAAGCAAGCACCAGCAGACAAACGGATCGCAACATCTATGGAACTCATCACGTATATTCGCCTCTTTCGCAAGTGGTTATGGCTGATTTTCCTGGGGGGCTTCCTGGCGGGCGGGGCGGCGTTCCTGTCGGCCAGCCAGCAAGTGGACCTGTATCGCTCCCATGTTACCCTGTCGGTTGGCTCGGTGATCAACATGCCCAATCCCCAGTACAGCGAACTGATCGTCGGGTCACAACTGGCGCGCACCTATGCTGTCCTGGCGCGCAACTACGAGGTGGCCGAAGCCGCCGTCGAAGCGGGGAACTTCCCGATCTCGCCCGCCGGGCTGCGCGGCCTTATTTCGACCAGCGTGATCGAAGACACTTCGCTGCTGGTAATTGGCGTGACATACTCCGATCCGGTGTTGGCGGCGGACATGGCAAACGAGGTCGCCAATCAACTGATCCTCAAGAGTCCCCGCAACCTGACGCCGCTCGAACAGGCGCAGATCGACCTGGCAAACACCGAGATCGACCGGCTGCGCGAGGAACTGACCGCCGCCCGCGACGAACAAACCATCATCGACGACCAACTGGCGCTGACCACTGATCCCACCACGATCAGCCAACTGCGCGACCAGCGCAACCAGATCGCTACCCAGATTAACCAGGCGTCGGCCAACATTGCCCAGTTTTCAGCCACGATCACGGCGCTGCAACAAAACGTCAATTCGCTGGAAATCGTCGAGAGCGCGCGCATTCAAGGCGGGCCAATCAGCAGCAGCCCGTTCAACAAGACGGTGATCGGCGCGCTGGTAGGCGCAGTGCTGGCGGCAGGGATTGCATTATTAATCGAATACCTGGATGATACGGTCCAGAGTCCCGCCGATGCTACCCAGACATTGGGAATCCCGACGCTGGCCGCGATCTCGCGCTTTGGCAAAACAAAAGACACCTACATACAACGACTGGTTACGGCGCGTGATCCCGGCTCGCCGGTATCAGAGGAATACCGCACGCTGCGCACCAACCTGCTTTTTTCGGCTAATGGCACCGAAGACGCTTCACTGCCCGCCTTTATTGTCACCAGCGCCGGTCCATCGGAAGGTAAAAGCGTCACGGCGTCCAACCTCGCCGTCACAATGGCGATGGCAGGCTGGCGCGTGCTGCTGGTGGATGCGGAC
>JAFGTJ010000494.1 GCA_016934195.1 Anaerolineae bacterium
ATCTTCGGGCTGTGGGTGCCGGGACGGGTCGCCCTGGGCGCGTACCTGATCGTGGGTCTGCGCTCCATCGCCATCGACTTGCAAGACAGCGATACGATCAACCTGCCGACGCACGTGATCAACATGCTGCCCTGGTTCATGATGATCGTGACGCTGCTGGTTGCGACCAGCGGCATTTTATCCAGGATCGACCGCTACACGCCGGAGCGGTTTAAGCCCATTGTGCGGCGTTTTGTACGGGCCGCGCCGCCGCGCGCGCTCGGTGTGCCATTCGAGAAACATTAGTCAGTCACCATATAGTGGGGAGAAGATCACCAGTGGACGCACTTAAAGACAAAATTCGGGCCGAGGGTCAGTACCTGGGCGACGGTATCCTGAAGATCGACGGCATCCTGAACCACCAGATGGACCCCAAGCTGATCAAGGCGATGGGTGAGGAGATCGCGCGGCTGTTTGGCGATACGAAACCCACCCGCATCCTGACCGCCGAGGTATCCGGCATTGCGCCTGCGGTAATGGCGGCGTTGGCGCTGGACGTGCCGCTGGTGTATGCCCGCAAACACAAGCCGCGCACCATGTACGGCCCGGTGTTTCTGGAAACCGCACCGAGCCACACGCACGGCGGCGAGACAAATCTGCTGGTCGCGGCGGAATATTTGCCCGCTGGTGAGCGCGTCCTGATCGTGGATGATTTTCTGGCATCCGGCAAGACGCTGCTGGCCCTGGCGCGCATGGTGGTCGAAGCTAAATGCACGTTGGTCGGCGTGTGCTGCGTGGTCGAGAAACTGTTCGAGGGCGGGCGCGAAAAACTGAAACAGCAGTATAACGTGCCGGTCGAATCGCTGGCCGTGATCACCTACCTGGACGCAAACCGGATCGATTTTGCCGACGATCCGCCGCGTGGGATCGAAGTATAGAGGGGTAGGCGAACGTGTCGCTAAAATCCGGTGGGATCGTCATTCTGGACTACGGCTCGCAGACCGCGCAGTTGATCGCGCGGCGCGTGCGTGAATTGGGCGTCTACGCGCCGCTGCTGCCCTATACCGTCACCCTCGATCAGGCCCAGGACGCCGCCCCTGATTTTCGCGGCGTGATCCTGTCCGGCGGTCCGTCCAGCGTCTACGATCCCGGCGCGCCGCGCCTGCCGGACTGGGCGCTGAGCGGCGATTGGCCGGTCTTGGGCATCTGCTACGGGATGCAGTTGATCACGCAGGCGCTCGGCGGCGCAGTGGCGGGCGCGCTGCACCGCGAATACGGCATGGCATCCGTCCAGGTGCGCGAACCGGGCGCGTTGTTTGAGGGTCTGGACGCCGGGCAAACGGTCTGGATGAGTCACGGCGACCGGATCGAACGCCCGCCGGATGGGTTTCGCGTGCTGGCCCACACCGATAACGCGCCCTACGCGGCCATTGGCGACCCGGATCGCGGCCTGTTTGGGGTACAGTTTCATCCCGAAGTAGTCCATACTGAGCACGGCGCGGCCATGCTGCGTAATTTCGTATTCGGCGTATGCGGCGCGGCGGCGGACTGGACGCCCGATCACCTGATCGACGCCAGCATCAGCGCGATCCGCGAACAGGTCGGCTCAGGGCGCGTGCTGCTTGGCATGAGCGGCGGCGTGGATTCGTCGGTGGCCGGGGAACTGATTCACCGGGCGGTGGGCGATCAACTGCTGGCGGTCTTTGTCAATCACGGGATGCTGCGCGCGGGCGAAGCCGACGCCGTGATCGCGTTGGGACGCCAATTGGGTTGGCAAAACCTGATCGCGGTGGATGCCACCGAGGAATTTCTGGACCGGCTGGCGGGTATCACCGAGCCGGAAACCAAGCGCCAGATCATCGGCGCGACGTTCGCGGACGTATTCGAGCGCGAAGCGGCCAGGCTCGGCGCGCTGGACTGGTTGGCGCAGGGGACCATCTATCCCGACGTGATCGAGAGCGCCGGGACCGGGCGACCGGGGGCCAAACGCATCAAGTCGCATCACAACGTCGGCGGTCTGCCGGACCACCTCAGGACGCGGCTGGTCGAGCCGCTGCGCGATCTGTTCAAGGACGAGGTGCGCGCCGTCGGGACGCGGCTCGGTTTGGCGGATTCAATTGTGTGGCGGCAGCCGTTCCCCGGTCCGGGATTGGGCGTGCGCTGCGTGGGCGAGATCACCTGGGAGCGGCTGGAACTGCTGCGCGCCGCCGACCATATTTTCACCGGAGAATTACGCGCGGCGGGT
Source organism: Anaerolineae bacterium (assembly GCA_016934195.1). Taxonomy (GTDB): domain Bacteria; phylum Chloroflexota; class Anaerolineae; order Aggregatilineales; family Aggregatilineaceae; genus JAFGTJ01. Next base: position 2,225 of record JAFGTJ010000494.1, read on the forward strand.
CTGCTGCGCGTTGGCACCGCGCAGGCGTTCGCGATGCTGCTGCCGGTGCGCAGCGTGGGCGTAATGGGCGATAACCGCACCTACGACGAGGTAATCGTGCTGCGCGCCGTGACGACCACCGATTTTATGACGGCGGACTGGGCACGGCTGGATCATGACCTGCTGGCGCGGGTCAGCAGCCGGATCGTGAACGAGGTTAAGGGCGTCAACCGCGTGTTGTATGATATTTCCACCAAGCCGCCCGCGACTATTGAGTGGGAGTAACATGTCACCAACAGTTCTGCGTCAAGCGGGTTTTCAGGTTAGAATCTATCCAAACGATCACCCACCTGCTCATGTGCATATTTCACAGGCGGGAAACGAGGCAAGAGTGAGTCTGAACCCGGTAGAGATTAAAAACAACTGGGGTTTTAACACCCGCGAGATCAGGAAGATTCTAGAGCGTGTTATGTACTTTTTACCCCTATCCCCCGGCCCCTTTCCCCGTAAACGGAGAAAGGGGAGACGCGCAAGTCCCTCTC
>JAFGTJ010000101.1 GCA_016934195.1 Anaerolineae bacterium
GGGCTGTCCCGCTGGCCTCATCGCCCCAGGTTTGGTGACTTATTTTTGCTGGCATTCCGGGCACAGGCCGGAAATTTCCAACCAGTGACCGGTGATGGTGTACCCGGTCCGTTCGGCCACGCTGTCCAGAAAATCGCCTAACGCGCAGCCGACGATCTCCACAACGGCGTGGCAGCGATCACATACGACATGGTGGGTATGGCCGGGCGTGCTCAGCGCGTAGCCGTGACAGCCATCGGCCAGGTGGACCGGGCGCGCGAGGCCCATCGCTTCCAGAATTTCCAGCGTCCGGTAGACCGTGACCAATCCCAGGTCAGCGTAAAACGTTTGCCCGCGCTCCAGAATTTCGGCGGGCGAGAGCGGTCTGGCGGCGGCCAGCAGCGTTTTGAGAATGGCGCGGCGCGGTTGCGTCAGCTTGTGCCCTTCCGCGCGCCACTGTCCGGCCAGCGTGTCGAAATCGGTCATGAATTCATCCCTAAATGAAAAGGCTTTTCAATAAGAGATTGTACGAGAATGCGTGGGATGTGTCAAGGGCAGGGAAAAACTTAGGGGCTGTATAGCGCTCTAAACCGTTCCAGATACCGGAGCGCATCGGTAGAGTCTACAAACTGATCGAAGGAACCCAGGTGCTCCGGCAGCGCTCGCACGTCGTCACTCTGAAGCGTGGCGCGAATGGTTTCCACGAACCGGTCCGCGTGAATAACCCAAAAGGGGCGGCTGTGAAACTGGGCAACCTGTGCGGGTAATGGGTCCGTGATACCCAGAGCGTTGTGTTTTTCCGCCACGTGCTCGTAAGCAGTCGTCAGGTGAGTTTGCCGTTCCTGCCACGAGTCCGCTGCCAGCACACGCTCGAATACCGGAGTCAGATCAGAAGCACAATCAAGTTGGGCAAAGGCGCTGCCAAACCACTTGATATAGGGTGCATACCGGCGTTCCATCAGAAAACAGAGGCGCATCAGATCACGCACCAGCCGCCCCGCGACCAACCGCGATCCCAGGTCGTCCCCCACCTGCCCACACCGTCCCATGAACGCTTCTTCCTGCGCCACGCGCCGCCATTGTACGGCCAGCAAATACCGCCACACGTCATCGGGATAGTAGCGCAGTTTGGCCCGCACCCGCTCCAATTGATCCAGGCCATCATGAAACACACGCCCCGCCGTGACCATCAACAGCCGGTAGTCCGGCACCCGAACCCAATCCACCGCGCGGACATCGCCTGTTGGATCGAAGGTCAATATCGACTCAAGGAAGCCTTGCACGGTGAGGATTGTTACCCGGTGGTTGACGGTCCTGCTGCCGGTTGTCGCCGCCGCGTCCGCCATGACGGTGGTGCCGTCTTCGTGATGTCCAAAGCTGGTGGAATATCCATGAATGGTGCCGGGAAGCTCCCGGCGCAGCGTTTGATCGATGGCGTCGTGGTAGACTGTGTGGTCCGCTGCGGTGAAAAACAGCATCACGCGCGGCCCCCAGTCGTGGTCCATCGACTGGGGGGTATCGAATCCCAACACATCGGACCCCGCTCCGAGCAATGCCGCCGAGTAGACGAGATCAGGAAAGCATCTTGCCAGGATGGGTTTAACCGCTTCCGTGTAAAACAGTTCGCTGAGTTCCAACCCCTGGATAAATGGAGGATTCAAGATGCTTTCCCTTAAAAACGGAGGCTAAATCACACCACTTCCAGAATCAGCGGGCGGGCCAGCGTCACGCCGTTGACCTCGACCGTCTGCACCGGCCAGCCCGTCATTGCCGTGAGCACTTCCGGCGCGCCGGAATCCTGCACCAGCACCGAATCCTCGCATTTGGTGCCCGTGATCGACGGGTTCCAGGCGCAAACCATGCCCGCTTCCAACGCGGCGGCTTCGCCCGGTACGGCCAGCAATTCACGCGGACTGTACGCGGCGGTCCCGCCCTGGTGATGCAGTTTCCACTCGCCGGGGAATCCCGCGTTGGCATACGCCTCAGTGGTCACGTCGAACAATTCGCCCAACGTCGCGCCCGGCTGCGAGGCGGCGATCATGGCGGCGTCCACCTGGGCGCAGGCGTCCTGCTTGCGGCGCAGATCGTCCGGCAGCGCGCCGAAATGCACCAATCGCGTCACCGAGCAGGTCAGGCCATCACGCCGCCCGCATAATACCAGCATGGCGTATTTTTCCATCACCTTGCCGGTCGGGATCGGGTGGCGGACCTGGTAAATCCGCTCATCGACCGCCACCAATACCACCACCGGACGCACGCCCCGGCTGCGCACTTCATAGGCCAGCGCCGCGCCGATCTCCTGCTCCGAATGACCGGGCTTGACGCGGTTGATGGCGCGCTGCATGGCGTCCGCGCACAATGCGCCCAACGCCCGGAACCGTTCCTGTTCCACCGGCAGCAGCCGCGAACGCAGGATCGTCAGGTCGCGGCTGAGGTTTGTTGCGCCGTCCAGCGGCACATCGACGCCCAACGTCGTCCCAAAATCGAACGGCTGGCCGCCTTCCCAGGGCGCGACTTGCAGCTCAAAGCCGCGTTCCTCGACCTGATCTTCGGCCTTGAGGCGCGGAGCCTCGATGGTATTGGTCAACATGACGGCGCGGGTATTGGTAATCACCACGCTGGCGATTCCCTCCGAGTCTGCCGTATTGACCGCCGTATCGACGCCGCCGGTGATCCACGCCACGTTATTGACAGTTCGCAGCCATACCGACCCGATTCCCTGTTCTTGCATCAGGGCGCGCACGCGCTGCAATTTAGTTTGTACTTCGTCCATTTTTCGCGTTCCTTTGCTTTGAAAAGACCTTTGCTTGAAAAAGATATAACCAGCCACCGTTGCTATTCCGGTGCCAATCATACCGCGAAAGCCCCCCGCCCGCGATTGATCCCGCCAGATGCCCAGGCGGATCAGGATCGGGAAGAACGTCGTTGGCTTTTCGTTAGGGAACTGTAAGGTCCTGTAAAATTTTTTTAGCTACTATTTAAGTTGCATTGGGTACTTTAGTACTAGCGCTGCGGGTTAAATGCACGAGGATGTAATGCCAAAATCTAAAATTAATTGTTGGGAGCATCATGATTGTGGGCGGGAATCAGGGGGGCACAGCGCCGCGCGATTGGGCGTTTGTCCGGCAGCCACACACACCTTTTCGGACGGCATCAATCATGGAATGAATGCCGGGCGTTACTGTTGGGCCGTCGTGGGATCATTTTCCATCAGCGGCAAGGCTCAGGCGTGCGACGACTGCCTGAACTGCCCGTTTTACCAGCGAGTCGAAGCGCAGGAAGA
>JAFGTJ010000495.1 GCA_016934195.1 Anaerolineae bacterium
CCCGCGATGTAGGTATAGCTGCTGGTCAGATCAAATTCCGGCGTCAGGCCCCAACCGAGTCCCGTTTTGATATCGGGGTTGGTGCGCCACAGCTTGCCGAAGCCGCGCCGGGGCTGGTACATGCCCTCCGGCGGGACCAGCGCGGGATCGGTTTCCATTTCACCATCGATAAAGGTGTCGTTGTAACAGAACCAGTCGCCGCCGTTGGGATCGTCCGGCGCGGCCTGCATCACCCAGATTTGCCGCGAGTGCATGATCCAGAACAAACGCCCGTGCTCAAAGACCTGTTCCACGATCTGGACCTGGGCGGTTACGTCGGTCGGGAAAATTTCCGGGCGCGGTGTGGGCGTACCCGGCGCGGGCGTGGGGGGTACCGGTGTGGCGGTCGGCGGCACGGCCAGCGCCCGCGACTCCGGCTGTTCGACCAGCAGCGCCACGTCCAGATCGGCCAGCCAGCGGAACGCGCCGATCACGTCCTGGCCGTTATAATCCCGGTAACCGGCTGTGCCGTTTTCTCCCGCCAGCGCCCGGTCGATCCCCGCGCTGCTGAAGGCGCGCGCGGTGCTGCCGCCGGGGAAGGCGCTCGACGCGATAATCCAGCGCTCGCCCGGTTCTACCAGATAGACCTCGACGCCCTGCGGCGCGGTACTGTCTGCCGTATCGTCCAGCGCCAGGACCGAATCGAGCGCGGACAGGTTCAGCCGCCCGGCTATCACCACGCCGTCCGCCGCGTAACCCGTTGTGCCGTCCGCGCCGGGAATAAACAGCGACACTTGCAGCATAAATACGCCCGCCGCCGTGTCGTACTCCACCGGCCAGCGGTAAAACCCGTTCATGCTGGCGGCGAAATCGTCCGTTTCGGGATCGATCACGGTCCCGATCCGGTTCGGGTTGGTGGCGACGACAACCTGCCCGGTATACAGCGCGTAGGCGAAAATTTCCTCGAAGGCGGGCAGATCGTTTAGGGCGGCGTTCCACCTCTCGACCAGGGCGTCCGGCTGGTTCAATGCCACCGGATTGAGTCCCCCCAACGCCTGCGTCCCGGTAAAGGATTGAATTTGTCCGGCCAGCCACTCCCGAATGGCGGCTTCTTTGGTATCGCCCAACGCGATCAGGCGGCTGGCGGCCTGCTGCCAGATCGGGCTGTTCTGCGTGGCCTGGACTGCGGCGGTCCCGGTCATGGCCTGATTGAAGGCGGCGTCTACCGTCGCCTCGAATTGCGCGGTCAGCGTGGGCGCGATCACGGTCGCGGCGTGGGCAGTCGCGGTCAGATCGAGCGCGGCCTGGACCTGCGCCGTCGCGGTGAAGCGCTGATTGACCAGCGCCTCGACGGTTTGCTGCTGCTGGGTGGCGTCCACCTGCCCGACAGCCTGTCCTGCCGGACCGCCGAGCGCGATGGGCACCGCCGCCCACAGCAGCAGTCCCAGCAGCGCGGCAAACGCGGCCAGATACGCGGTCTGGATCGTGGTTCGTCTGGTGGTACGGTGTATACGGTTTATGCGGGTCATACGGGTTCCTCGTGGGTTTTTAAACGTGTCCCGGTGCCCCCCGGTTTAGCCCCTCCCTGTAACAATACCGTTGGTGAACCTATCACCGCCACATTTGCGTAGGGGCGCTGCTTGCTGCGCCCTGTTTGTTTTTTTGGGGAGGGCGCTGCTTGCTGCGCCCCTACGCACACAATTCGCCAACGGTATCGCAAGCGGAGAGGGGACTTGAGCGTCTCGACCCGTGACCCCCTCTCCATTGCATGGAGAGGGGGTCACGGGGTGAGGCTACATCGCTATCGTGCGCGCCAACTGCTCCACCTGCTCCGCGAACGGACCATCAGGATTGACCAGCACCAGCGGCAGTCCGCGCCGCATCGCGCTGATCTGGTTGGAATCATACGGCAGGTTGACCGTCAGCGGGCGCTTGATCATACGCTGGATCGAATCCGGCGCGATATCGGGGATGGGCCGGATGTGGTTCAGCACCACCCGCACGCGCCCGGTTTCCAGCCCCAGGTTAGGCAGCAGCGCCAGCAGTTGGATCGTGGCCTGGATCGCGGGCGGATCGTCGGTCATCACCACCACCACCGCCGCCGACGAGCGCAGCGCCCCGACCGTTGCCGTGTCCAGGTGCGGCGCATCCACGATGATGTGGCTAAACGTCCCGGCCAGCTCGCGCAGTGTGTGCTGGGTGGCCGGGGTCGAGAGCGTTTGAGCGGTCGGCATGGTGGGCGCGCTCAGTAACGCGATGCCCGTTTGAGGATGCCGGACCAACAACTGCATGATCGACTGGGCATCGGGCGTATCGCCTTCGGTGAGCAGTTGGCTCCAGTTTTTGGTCGGCTGGAGCCGCAAATGCAGCGGCACCTGCCCGCTGGACGTACTCATATCGGCCAGGCAGACGCGCCGTTTGCGACTCGCCAGCAGCGCGGCCAGATTGACGGCGACCGTTGTCGTGCCCGTGCCCCCGCGCAGGCTGATCACGGTGACAATCAGCGGGCGACCGGGCGGCGGCGCGACTTCGCTCGATTTGGCGATATCATCGGCTCCAATCGGCACCCGTCCACCGGGCCGCAGCGAGGCGAGGCCCTGCGGCGGTGTGGGCGTGGTGGGCGGCGGCGCGGCGGGAATCTTGTCGATATCGTCGGCTCCAATCGGCGGTTTCCGGTCAGACGGCGTCCGGCCAGGGACCGGCGGCGATGGTGAGGTCGGCGGGCGATCCGGCATGTGATCCGATAACGGGGCCGGGACCGGCGTGGTGCGGACCGGGTGCGTGTGGGTCCGGGGAAAGCCCTCCGGCGGGACCGGCTGGCTGGCGGTGGGATCGCGGGCGGCGCGAGGGTCCGCCGCGCCGAGCTGATCCGCCTGATCCTCCATTTCGTCCAGCCCAATCGGTTCGGTGAGCAGCCCGGTATGCACGCGGTAATTCACCCCGGCTTTCATCACGGCGTCCACCCGGTCGGTGAGTTCCTGGGCCGTGACCGGCTTGGAAAGGAAAGCGTTCGCGCCCGCTTCGAGCGCCATATGCTTGTCCATTGGCTGGCTGCGCGCCGTCAGGATGATGATCGGAATGCGCGCCGTCAAGGGATCGGAGCGTAACTGGCGCACCACGTCGTACCCGCTCAAACCCGGCATCATCACGTCGATAATGCCCAGGTCGGGCTGAGACTTGGCCGCGAGCAAGATACCCTCTTCGCCGTTATTCGAGGTTGTGACCTGGTGCCCCACTCGTTCCAACATCAGCTTGACCATTTGGAGCAGGTTAACGTCGTCGTCGATTAACAGTATGCGAGCCATTGTTTGTATCCTTGCCGGTCCGTTCAGTTATTGGTTATTGGTTGTTAGTGGTTGGTTCCTGGTTGGGCGATTAGCAGCCCGCGCCAAACCAGTTATTAAAAACGAACAACCCACCACGTCGAGACTAATTTACACAGAATACTTCGATCTGGTCCCGGTTGACCAGCATCGCGCCGCCCTTGAACACTACCGACCGGCGCGCCGTCAGGGTCGCGGTCGCGCCGAACAGCGGGATGAACTGCTCCGGGGTGGTCCGCACGAAGTTGATCACGTTGACCGTGCGGTGCAGCCGCAGCGCGCCCTGAATCTCGAACCCGGCGGCCACGATCAGCAGGTTATTGTCCACCGTATCGCGCCCCATGTATTTCCCCTGGCGGAAGGGCAGGCCCTCCTCCACCTGGCTGAGCACAACCAGCCCGATGCTGTCCTTGCGCACGTTGCCGATCTCGTAATTGCCGGTCAGCGTGGCCGGGTCGAGCAGCGGCGAGACGTACATGCGCTCCAACTGGACGAACAGGGTATTGAGATCGTTCAACTGGTCGAGCAGCGGTTCGCCGTGCAGATCGGCCTCGCCGCTGATCCGGTAGGTGCGGGTCAAAAATTCGCCTGGAAGAAAGCCGGTACGTCGCCCTGTTTTTTGCATTGTATTTTTTCCGTGTTGTCGTTGTAAGTTTTTAGTGACTGGTTGTTGGTTTTGAGTTATGGGTTATGAGTTTTTGGTCAGGCGCATGATCAGGACACAGGCGACCGTGTTACACTGATTTTTTCGTTTTTTAATCTGTGTTTATCTGCGTTCATCTGCGTCCCATTTTTGATTTCGCCAACCGCATCGTTCCCGGTACGGTCCTACTCCCGTGCGCGGAACTCGTCCAGCGCCGCCAGCACCGTCCCGCTCAGCGATTCCAGGCCGGGATCGGCGGGCAGCGCGGCGTTCCAGTCCGGCGCACGCTCGACGGTCGCCCCGGTCCACACATCGGCCAACCACAACTGAAAATACCCCTGCTGGCTCTCGTTCAACTGATCTGCCGTGAGCGACTGCATATCACGTCCCAGCACTTCGATCAGGTGAAAGCCGAACTCTGTTTCGACCGGCCCGATCCGCGTATTGAGCGGCGCATCGCGCACGGCGTCGGCGTAAGCCGTCACCAGATAGCTGACCAACTGCCAGCCGACCTCGCCGCCCTGGGACGCGCTGGCCCGGTCATCCGAGAGAGCCGCCGCCACGTCCGCGAACGGTTCGCCCGCGTCCAGCCGGTTAGCCGCGTCCTGAAGACAGGCGGCAGCGGCGGCGCGTTGTTCGGCGCTCGGCGGAGTCAGGTCGCCCACGTTGTCGGGATGGAAACTGCACAAAATATGCCGCGTATTGACCGCCAGTTCCTCGGTCGGGACGCTGGCTCCCAGGTGCTCGAACAACTTATCGCGCAGCGCCTCGGTTTCAAACACGATGCGGATATCGTTGGCGCTCAGACCGGACGCCGCCGTCGCGCTGGCGTACCAGTCCGCGATGAAGACCTGCGCGTCAGCATTCCCGGCCACCTGATCCGCCGGAACGCCGGTCCACAGGCTGAAAAAGGCCGTTTCATACGCCTGGGCGTCCTCGGCGGTAGGCGTGACGCCAATCGACTCGCCCGTTTGCCACAACAGGCGTTCTTCCTCCAACTGGGTCAGCACCGCGTCGCCCAACAGGGCTGGATCGTCCAGACTCGCCAACAGGTCCCCGACGTGGCCGGGCGTCAGCGCGAAATTGCCACCGGTCAGTTCGTGCAGTTTTTCCAGCTCGCGCACATACTGCCAGCGCACAAAGCGTACCCGCCCGTGTAAGGCGGTCCGCAAAATGGGATCGCCGTTCACGCGCGACACGACCGGATCGGTATCCTGGCTGTGATCCTGAGCGTAACCGGGTATCGCGGCCAGCAGCAGGACCAGCGCCAATCCGATCACCCATCCGGCGGTCCATCTCCGATAACGCGGCATAGCGTCTCCTTTAGATCGCGTGTCGTAGGGGTAATTGCCGCTTCGCTAAATGAATTACCCTTACCGGGGGCGTATTGCAATACACCCCTACAAAAAACCGCTCGCTACGATGTTCTTATCATAGCCGATTTCGCGTCAGTACGACAATTGGGGACCAGGGCAGATGGCAATCCACCCTTACTGGCAGCCCACATGACATTATGCGTTGGGGGGCGGAGGAGTCTTCACAACCTGCTGGACAGCGCCCCCGACGTGGTACAGGAAGATTTTGGGCGTGTGCATGGCGTCATACGCCACATCCAACCAATCCGGCTGCAAATGGTCAGCCATACGCGCATCGATCAGCAGCAGGTGCGCGCCCTTGATCCCGGTGGCAAAGGCCGAAGGGTGGCCCTCGAAAACCACAACGGAGTGGCCGATATAGCTGAATCCCATCAAATAGCCCATAAACGGGATCACGGGCGCTATATTCGCCATATCGAGCCGCTGGTTCGCGCCCATCAGGGTTTTTAGATCGTTAAACGCAATCGAAGCCACATATCCGGGCGGGTCTGGCGGGAGAATCTTTTTTATCGTGCTGATGTGTTCCTCGTCGATGGAACCCTGGGCCGGACAGTCAATGTGGGCAATTATCCGGCCCGGCGTGATCAACGACACGTAACGGGCCTGCTTGGAGACAAGCCGTTTCAAAAATCCGTCTTTTTGCTCGGAACACATCTGTCGGGCCTTCTCGAACAATGCCGCAAGGTCCTCTTGCGGCAGCACGTCCACGTTTGGCATATAATAATTGTCTGGCATGATTCCCTCCATCTGATCCTGGATAATCAAAAATCCCCTGACACAACGGACATAACTATAGTGGATTTGTTCAACTAGAGAAAATTCCCGCGTTGTTCGTTAGCGTCCCGGTGTGTGTATAATCTGGTCTGGTGAAATTCGGAATATATTCGGAAAATTGTAGAGTCATGAGGCCCTATGTCAACTGCAACGCCGCCAACGGCGACGCCCTCGGATATCAAAGTACACGAACATGGATCGGCCCGGCCCGGCCTGTGGGGATCGCTGGTGGTGCTGTTTAAGCTGCGCGTGGTGGTCCTGCTGCTGTTCGCGGCGTGGGGCGGCGCGATGTTGGGCAGCGCGGGATCCCCTGCCAGATCGGAACTGGCCTTGCTGCTGATCACCGGGGCGCTGTCGGCGTCGGGCGCGTCGGCGCTCAACCAATACCTGGAACGCCACACCGACGGCGCGATGAAGCGCACCGCCCGCCGTCCGCTCGTTACCGGGCAGGTGAATCCGCGCGGCGTGCTGATCGCCGGGACCGGCATGGTCCTGGGCGCAAGCGGGATCGCGTGGATCGCCGGGAATCCCGCGCTGGCGGTATGGCTGGCGGTGGGCGCGTTGATCTACGTCGGGATTTACACGCTCTGGCTGAAACCGCGCAGCACGCTCAACGTCGTGATCGGCGGAGCGGCGGGCAGCGCGGCGGTATTGGCCGGGGGCGCGGCGGTCGGGGATTGGACCGATCCGGGCGTGATCGGGCTGGCGCTGCTGCTGTTCGCGTGGTCGCCGATGCATTTCTGGTCATTGGCGCTGGCCTACCGCGCCGATTACGCCCGCGCCGGAGTCCCGATGCTGCCGGTCGTCGCGGCGCGGAACCGGGCGATCTTCTGGATGCTGGTCCACGCCGCCGGGACCGGGCTGGTCGGGCTGCTGCTGGCGCGGCATGAGTCACTCGGCTGGCCGTACCTGCTGCCCACTGCGCCGGTCACGGTCTGGCTGTGGGCCGAATCGGTCCGGCTGCGAGCGCAGTACGACGGCGCGCGCGCCCTGCGTCTCTTCAAAATCTCCAACCTGTACCTTGCCCTGGTGCTGCTGGCGATCACGGTCGCGGCGGTGGTGTGACCTCACCCCCTAAATCCCCCTCTCCACGCGCGGAGAGGGGGACTTCAAAACTACCTATTCCTTGCCGTTCTCCCCTTCGCCCTGAGGGAGAAGGGGCCGGGGGATGAGGGTTTGAATTGTCACCGCCGCGAAAACGAGTATAGTGGGAGTCGTGCGCACCTGGGAGGTGAGGCCATGCTGAAACGACTCTTTGGCGGACAAGACAACGAACCCGAAAACAACCAACCGCCACCAGCGGACGAACCACGCGAAGAACAACCGCCACAAGACAACACACCCCGCGAAGGCGATTTCCCGCCAGGGGTAGAACTGCTGTACACGCTGCGGGGACACACAAGCAGGCTTAGGCGCATCGCCTGGTCGCCCGACGGCCAGACCCTGGCGTCATCCTCAGCCGACAACACCATCCGGCTGTGGGATGCCGCCACCGGCCAGCACTTCCGCACCCTGAAAGGTCACGTTAATGAAGTCATCAGCGTGGCATGGTTGCCTGACGGCCAGACGCTCGCTTCTGCCTCATGGGACCAAACCGTCCGGTTGTGGGAGGCTGCCACCGGCCAGACCATCCACACCCTGCAAGGTTACTCTGACACAGTCTACAGTGTAGCCTGGTCACCCAGCGGGAAAATGCTCGCTTCTGGCTCTGCCGACATCTGGTTGTGGGATGCCATCACCGGCCAGCACTTCCGCACCCTGGAAGGTCATTCTGATTCGGTCTACAGTGTGGCGTGGTCGCCTGATGGTCAGACGCTCGCTTCCGCTGCAAATGACAGCACTATCCGGTTGTGGGATGCCTCCACCGGTCACCATCTCCGCACCCTGGAAGGTCATACTAACGGAGTCTATACTGTGACATGGTCGCCCGATGGTCGGATACTTGCTTCTGCCTCACCCGACAACACCATTCGGTTGTGGGAGGCTGCCACCGGTCAGCATCTTCGCACCCTGGAAGGCCATACTGACGAAGTCACCTGGGCTGGATTTTCGCCGGACGGACGCCTGTTCGTATCGAAATCTTCCGACAGCGTTCGTCTCTGGCGCGGCGACACATGGGATGCCATTGCCACCCTTGTAGAGCCTGCGGGGGGTAGCGGTGCATTTTTCCCTGGCGGTGACTTTAACCCCACTCAGTCTCACATCCTTGCGACGGTGGGCACAGAAAATTCTGACATTGGCGACGATGTCATCAACGTCTGGAAACTCGACTACGACATCCTGCTCGGCCAAGCGCCGACCGAGTCCGTCGGCTATACCAACTCGCGGGTGGTGCTGGTCGGGGATACCGGGGTGGGCAAATCCGGTCTGGCACTGGTCCTGATGGACCAGCCCTGGGAACCAACCGATTCCACTCACGCCCGCAAGATTTATACGCTACAAGACAAAACCGAAACGCTGCCCAACGGTCGCCGCGAACAGCGCGAAACCCTGTTGTGGGACCTCGCGGGGCAGCCGGGGTATCGCATCATCCACCAGTTGCAGCTCACGGAGGTCGCGGTGGCGCTGCTGTGCTTCGATGCACGCTCGGACACCGACCCGTTCGCGGGCGTGAAATACTGGAATCGGGCGCTTGCCCAGGCACAAAAAGCGCGGCAGTCGGACCCGCTGCCGATGCGCAAATATCTCGTCTCGGCGCGCATTGATCGCGGCGGGTTGGCAGTCAGCGCGGAGCGCATTCAGCAGTTGATGAACGACCTGGGATTCGATGGTTATTTTGAAACCAGCGCCAGGGAAGGTTGGGGCATTGGTGATCTGAAACAGGCGGTATGTAGCGGCATCGACTGGGACACCTTGCCGCGCGTCAGTTCGACCGGGTTGTTTGTGCGGATCAAGGATTTTCTGACGGCGAAGAAAGAATCCGGCCTGCCGATTATTACCGAGAACGCGCTCTACAGTGCTTATCTGGACTCCGAGTATGCTGTGCCGGAAGACCGCGACGTGCGGGCCGAATTCGCCACCGTGATCGGGCGCGTGGAGTCGCGGGGCCTGATCCGGCGTTTGTCCTTCGGGAATCTGGTCCTGTTGCAACCGGAACTGCTGGACGCTTATGCCTCGTCGATGGTGTTTGCGGCGCGCGAAGAACCGGACGGTTTGGGCTTTATCTCCGAAGAACTGGCGCGGACGGGCCGCTTCAATATGTCATCGGACGAACGCCTGCCGGAATCCGACCGGGAACTGGAAAAACTGCTGCTGATTGCGACCGTCGAGGACCTGCTGCGCCACGAGATCGCGCTGCGCGATGCAGACAATCTTATTTTCCCGTCCCAGTTTCTCCGCGAACGCGAGGATTACCCCAATCCCGAAGGCAAAGCGGCCACCTACACCTTTGAGGGCGCGGTGCAGAATATCTACACGCGGCTGGCGGTGCGGCTGGCGCGCAGCGGCATGTTCACCCAACCCGCGATGTGGCGCAACGCCGCCACGTATCACACGCCGCGCGGCACATGCGGCGTCATGCTGCGCGAATTTGACGAGGGACGCGGGGAATTTACGCTGTTCTACGAGTCAACCGTCGGATCGGACACCCGGCAGTTCTTCGAGGGCTTTGTAAATACGCACCTTCAACGCTACGCGCTGCCCCAGTCCATCGCCGTGCAGTATATCCTGGCCTGCCCCGGCTGCGGGCTGGATATCACCCAGGCGGCGCAGCTTCTCCGGCAGCGGGGCGAGAATACCTATCAATGCGGCGTATGCAAAACGGTTGTAATCCTGCCCGCCGACGGGGAACGCGCCGCGCCCGCGCCCATCGCGGATATGAACGAAACCGCCAACCAGTTGCGCGATCTGGATGCCGCCGCCTACACGTTGCAGGGCAAGATCGCCACCAACGACTTCGACGTGTTCCTGTGTCACAATTCGGGCGACAAGCCGTTGATCCGAAAGCTCGGCGCGCACCTCAAGAAACACGGCATACTGCCCTGGCTGGATGAGGAACAGTTACGCCCCGGCCTGCCCTGGCAGCGCGCGCTGGAGCATCAGATCGCCAATATCAAAACGGTCGCCGTGTTTGTGGGCGAAAATGGGATCGGTCCCTGGCAGCACAACGAACTCGACGCCTTTTTGCGCGAATTTGTGCGGCGTGGATGCCCGGTGATCCCGGTCATTTTGCCAAAATGCCCGAATCCGCCCGATTTGCCGATCTTCTTGCAGGGCATGACGTGGGTAGACTTCCGCGTGCGGACCCCGAATCCCATGCAGCGGTTGATCTGGGGCATTACGGGCGACCGGGACCGTCTTAGAATGCGGTCGTGACAAAAAAGCAGGGGCGTATGCGGTACGCCCCTGCCAATATCCACGCGCGCACCATTACCGGACTGTTGCGCCGACCTCCGCCGCCACCTGCCGGATATAGGCCGCGCCGCTGACATACGCGCTCTCGTCCGGGAAATGCTCCATCAGGACCGG
>JAFGTJ010000496.1 GCA_016934195.1 Anaerolineae bacterium
CAGGGGGGATTCACGCCGTTTTCCTTCGAGATCACCGGGCATATCACGCCGGGCGAAAACGTCCTGACCGTGTATGTGGACGCCACCGAAACCGCCGCCGTGCCGCCTTACGGGAATCTGGTCGATTATCTGACCTTTGGCGGCCTGTACCGCGACGTATCCCTGCGCATTGTAAATGCCTGCCACATCACGAGCGCCTTTGCCCGCCCCACCAACGTATTGACCGATCCGGGTCTTGAATGCGACGTACAGTTGGCGCAGTGGGTCCCCGGCTTGCGCATCGAGGCCGGTCTGCAAGACGCCCAGGGAAACACCGTAACGCACCACGTCCAGGCGGTTGAATCCGAACAATTCACCGTCATTTTTCCCGCATTACCGCCGGTTGTCTTGTGGACCCTACAAAATCCCGCGCTTTACACCCTGATACTGACCCTATCACGGGACGGCACACCCATCGACCGCGAAACCACGCGGATCGGATTTCGCCGCGCGGAATTTTGCGATGATGGACGGTTCCTGCTCAACGGCGAACCGTTGAAACTGTTCGGCCTGAACCGCCACCAGACCTACCCGTATATCGGAGCCGCCGCCCCTGCCCGGTTGCAGCAGTTGGACGCCGATATCCTGAAATACGAACTGGGCTGTAACCTCGTCCGCACGTCGCATTATGCCCAATCGCCGCATTTTCTGAATCGCTGCGACGAGATCGGCCTGCTGGTCTTCGAGGAAATCGCCGGGTGGCAGCACATCGGGGATGAGGCGTGGCAGGCGTTGGTCTTGCAGGATTTGCAGGCGATGATCCACCGCGACCGCAACCACCCCTCGATCATTTTGTGGGGCGTGCGGATCAACGAATCGCCCGATCACCCCGATCTGTACACCCGAACCAACGCGCTCGCCCACGAACTCGATCCGACCCGCCCGACCGGGGGCGTGCGCAACTTCATCGAAAGCGCTTTTTTGGAAGACGTTTTCACCCTCAACGATTTTCCCGAAGGCATCCAATCGCCGCGCGTGCGCCCGCACCTGATCACGGAATTCGGCGGGCACATGTTCCCGACCAAAGTCTGGGATCACGAAGAACGCCGGGTCGCTCATGCCCTGCTCCACGCCCGTAAACACAACGCGCAAATGGGCCACCCCGACATCGCGGGCGCGATTGGCTGGTGCGCGTTCGATTACCACACCCACAAAGAATTCGGATCAGGGGATCGCATCTGTTATCATGGTGTGATGGATATTTTTCGCCTGCCGAAAATGGCTGCCTATTTTTACCGCAGCCAGAAATCGCCGTCGGATGACGTGGTGCTGTACGCGGCGACGAACTGGACGATGGGGGATCGCTCCGGCGGCGGCAATAACCCGCTGGTGGTATTCAGCAACTGCGACGAGATCGAACTATGGATCGGTGAGCAGTTACAGGGCTGCTTCCAACCCGACTCCGCGCAGTACCCGCACCTGCCCCACCCGCCGTTTGTCGCGCGGTGGCCGGAACCGTATGATCCCTGGGGAAGAGAATTCCACGACCTGACGGTGCGGGGATTCATCAACGGGCAGTGTGTCGCGGAACAGAAAATCGCGGCGGATCATGTCCCGGATCGTCTGATCTTGCAGACTCATACCGCGCAGTTGCAGGCCAATGGCGCGGATATGGCGCGAATCACCGTGCAGATTGTGGACAGATATGGTAATGTGTTGCCCTACCAGTTGCGAAGTATCGAATTTTCCCTGGGCGGTGACGCCAAATTGATCGGCGAAAATCCGTTCCCCCTGCTCGGTGGACAGGGCGCATGTTATATCAAATCCGGCCACACCGGGGGAACGGTCATACTCACAGCCCGGACGGTAGACCTGCCGCCCGTTTCTATCGAAGTAGCTGTTGAAGTGCCAATACGCGAATAACCACGCGGAAAGTTTGGGCAGTGCCACATGAACCAAGATGAACATATGGTGACGCAGCAGGATGTCGCCAAACGCGCGGGCGTGTCGCGTTCCGTTGTGTCCTATGTGCTGAACAACGGCCCGCGCAACGTATCGGAAGAAACCCGCCAGCGCGTGATGGCCGCGATCCAGGAATTGGGCTACCGTCCCAATAAACACGCGCAGCGCCTGAAACAGGGCAGCGATGCCGTCAAAAACACCATTGGCATCGTGACCGGCGGGCACAGCTATAACATGCTGAACCGGCCCTACTACAATCTGGTATTGGCCGGGTTGTTCGACAGCGCCTACCAGCACAACCAGCATATCCGGTTTTTCAGCTTCTTTGAAGCGTTGAAGGACCCGGTTTTCTTCAACAAAAATATCCACCGTGACGAGATATCATCGCTGATCCTGCTCCTGCCCACCATGATCACCAGCACGCCGGGCCACGAAAAAATTCTGGACACGATGATCGAGCGGATTGATAACATCGTGTGCCTGGAAGACTCGATCAAAGGCCTGCCCGCCGTCATTTTTGACCGCGCCGCCGCCGCGCACATGGCCGTTGAGCACCTGATCACGCTGGGCCACCGGCGCATCGCCTTTCTAGCCATCGAAGATCAGCGCGTCCAGGGCTACCGGCAAGCGCTGCTAGAACACAACCTGCCGTATGATGAAACCCTGATCCGCGTTCTGTCGGATTTTGAACCCGCCCGTTCCGCCTACCAGCAAACGCTTGAACTGCTGGCTTCCGGCAAAACCCCGACCGCCATTTTCTCCGCGAATGACGAAGCCGGGATCGCCGCCATCGCCGCGCTGCACGACCGGGGGCTGCGCGTGCCGGACGATGTG
This sequence comes from Anaerolineae bacterium, assembly GCA_016934195.1. GTDB lineage: Bacteria > Chloroflexota > Anaerolineae > Aggregatilineales > Aggregatilineaceae > JAFGTJ01. Next base: position 2,776 of record JAFGTJ010000496.1, read on the forward strand.
GCGGTGGCGTCCATCGACGATATCGAACTCGCCAGCATGATCCGCCCCGCGCTCACGACGGTCAATGTGCCGAAACGACGTATGGGCACTTATGCGATCCAGTTCCTGATTTCTCAGCGCGAAATTTTAGCGCCGCGCGCGGCCTCGATGATGCTGCCGGTCGATCTGATCATCCGGAATTCGTGCGGCGCGGGATTACGAACCAACATTTAGTCCCAAACAAAAAACCGCCCCCTGCGATCAGGGGGCACAACCAGGGGAGAAACTCAGGGGGCGGTCGGAATATTCGTGACCGGGCTTAGATGCCGCCGCCCGCACCGTTGCCGTTATCGCTCTGTCCGCCACCGTTACCACCGTTACCACCGTTACCGCCATTGCGCGGGTTGCGCATCCCACCGGGGCGATCCGCCTGCCCCTGCTGAAGACGGATCGGCTGGTTAAAGCGGTCCACCAGCCGGTCGTGCAGACCGTCCAACACCTGATCCGCCTGCGCCTGGGTGATGGTGCCGTCGGCTACCAGGGCGTTAACCTGCTCGGTGATGCGTGTTTCGGCTTCCGCGATCAGGGTATCGGGGTCCAGGCCGTTATCCGCCGCGATCTCGGCCAGTGTGGGCGGAGTCAGCGCGTCGCGCAGCAGGTCCCGCACATCGACCCCAAGAGCGTCCGCGATCACGTCCACCAGCGACAGTTCCATGCGGTCCTGCACGCGCTGGCGCAGATTCTCCAACACTTGCAAGTCGCCCAACGTTTGCTCCATCGCCTGCGGCAGGAAGGTCGCTTCTTCGGCCAGGATCGTGTCAGCCTGTTCCTGCGTGATCCGGCCATTGGCAACTGCCTCATTCACCGTCTCGGTGACTTTCGCCAGCGCCGCATCGACCACTGCCGCCGGGTCCGCGCCGTTTTCGGTCGCAATCTCGGCCAGCGTCTTGTCATTGCGAACCTCGCGCATCACGTCCAGGCGGCTTAACCCGGTCGCATCGACCACCATATCGACCAGCGTGTCAAAGCTGCGCACCGCTACTGCCATACGTCCGCCGCCCACACGCGGACCGTCATTACCGCCCGGCCCCTGCGCCGCCGCGCTGCCGATCACGCCGAACGCCATCACGACCGCCAACATCACCACACCACTCCGTACCAGCCACTTAGTCATTTGCTTTGCTCCTGTTATTGCTTGCTCCGAACTCAAGTTATCCCCAGTAAAGCCGGAAAATGTAACGCGATCATCATGCAAATGCTGTTTTTCTGTAAAGTATTGGTAAAATGGGGCGCAGGGTAGCGCAAAATGCAGAAATTATACGCATGGCACACCAACAACCGGCCCTCGACCTGGACGACCTGCCCGATCTGTTTGGATTCACGCCGGAGGAACTGGCCCTCAACCGGGCCGGACGCTTCAGCACGCGCCAGCGTCAGCAGGTCAGGTATCACAGCGTCGGTTATCTGGTGCGCGGCGCGGCCTTCCTGGTCTTGTGTATGATCCTGGCCGTGACGCTGATCCCCCTGCTCCACCGCGCCGGGGAATGGATCGCGTTTGTGGGAGTATGTCTCACCGTGATCGGGCTGATCGTGTGGTGGGGGATCGCCGCCGCACGGATCGCGCGCCCGGTGGTTCGTACCATCACCGGCCCGCTAACGCGCGCCGGGAGCGCCAACCGACCTGTTGTGCGCGTCGGCGATCTGGACCTGCGGATATCGTACCGGCGCTGGAAGCGGCTCCCGCCGGTCCTGGCAGACCTGTCACCGACAGGCCGTTACCGGGTATATTATTGTGCGGAATCGACCCTTTTGAGCCTGGAACCGGATAGATAGATCACATGGACCTCTCGATCATCATCGTTTCGTGGAACGTGCGCGACCTGCTATCCGCCTGCCTGGACAGCCTCGCCGCTCAAGTCCCCTCTCCGCCTGCGGGGAGGGGATATAGGGGAGGGGTAAACACCGAAGTCATCGTCCTCGACTCGGCCAGCACGGACGGCAGCGCCGATAGGGTGCGCGACCGTTATCCCTGGGTGCGCCTGATCGCGGAACCGGAAAATGTCGGCTTCACACGCGGCAACAATATCGCGCTGCAAACCGCGCACGGTCGCCATGTGATGCTGCTCAATCCCGATACGGTGATACATAAGAATGCGCTCAACCAACTGGTCGCGTACCTGGACGCTCACCTGGATGTAGGCATCGTCGGGCCGCAGGTGCTCAACGCCGACGGTTCCACGCAGAGCACGCGCCGCCGCTTCCCGACCAAACTCACCGCCTTTTTCGAGAGCACCTGGTTACAGGGTTACGCGCCGCGCCGTATATTGGACCGCTTCTACGTCACCGATCAACCCGACGACGGCACCTTTGATGTTGACTGGGTGCAGGGCTGCGCGCTGGTAGCCCGCCGCGAAGTCTACGACCAGATCGGCCCGCTGGACGAGGGATACGTCATGTATTCCGAGGAAATGGACTGGTGTACGCGCGCCAAACGCGCGGGCTGGCGCGTGGTCTATGTGGGCGACGCCCGTATCACCCATTACGGCGGCAAAAGCACCGAACAGGTCGAGGGACACAAGCACCTCTATTTCCAGCAGAGCAAACTGCGCTACTTCCGCAAATTTCACGGGCGCGGATTTGCCCTTGCTCTGTGGGTCTTTCTTCTGTTAAGCTACGGTGCCCAGATCGCGCAGGAAGGGGCCAAAGCGCTGCTCGGCTCCAAGCGGGCCATGCGGCGCGCGCGCATCACCACCTACTGGCGCGTGATCGGCGCGCTGGCACGCGGCCACCAGACAGTGGGCCACTAGCCCAACAATCATTGGATAAACAGACACACTATGCGAATCGGACAGATTACCGGCGAATATCCGCCCATGCAAGGCGGTGTGGGAGCCTATACCAAAGAACTCGCCAAAGCCTTGATCGACCTCGGCCACGAACTCTTTGTTTTCACCGACTACCGCGCCGCCGCCAACCATGTGATTCCCGAAATCCACGTCACCGCCGACGCCCATTCCTGGGGATGGGGCACGCTCAGCCGGGTCCGGCACTGGGCCAACGCGCAGCGTCTCGACGTGGTGAATATCCAGTATCAGGCGGCGGCGTTCAACATGGCGGCATTCGTTCACCTGCTGCCGATGCGGGTGGGCAATGCGCGCGTCGTGACCACCTTTCACGATCTGCTGGTGCCGTACCTGTTCCCCAAAGCGGGGCCGCTGCGCTATCAGGCCGTGCTGACCCTGGCGCGCAGCAGCGACGGCGTGATCGTGACCAATCGCGGCGACTATGACCGGCTGGTCCCGGTAAAATCGGACGCGCGCCTGCAACATATCCCCATCGGTTCCAACATCGCGCCCCAACTGCCACCCGACTACAACCGGAGCGTGTGGCGAGCGGCGCTCGGCATCCAGCCCTCGGACATCGTGATCGGCTATTTCGGCTTTCTCAACGCCAGCAAGGGGGTCGAAACCCTGCTGCAAGCGCTGCGCCTCACTCTCGACAAGGGCCTGCCCGTCAAGCTGCTGATGATCGGCGGGCGGACCGGCACCAGCGATCCGGCCAACATCGTCTACGCCCGCGAAGTGGACCAGATGGTCGAAGACCTGGACCTGCTCGACCATATCCGCTGGACCGGGTTTGTGGACGATCAGGCCGTCAGCGGCCACCTGACCGCCGCTGACATGGTAGCCCTGCCCTTCCGCGATGGCGTATCGTTCCGGCGCGGGAGTTTGATGGCCGCGTTGGTACACGGCTGCGCGATCATCACCACCCACCCGCAGATCGACGAACCCGACCTGATCGAGCAAAACACCATGCGCCTGATCCCGCCCGATTCCTCGACGGCGCTGTGCATCGCCATCGAAGATTTGGCCGATAACGCCGATCTCCGCAAAGCGATGGGCCGCCGCGCCTGCGAACTCTCGCGCGAATTCGCCTGGGACCGCATCGCCGCCCGCACCGCCACCTATTTTGAGACGCTGCTGGAAGACGCATGATCCGACCAATACACCTTCACGCCACCCGATCAATCAGATGTACGAGAGGGCTTTTTCTCCCCCTCTCCATTTTGAATGGAGAGGGGGTCGGGGGGTGAGGCCAATCCGCCCGCGACTTGCGCTCGCCCGCTTTGACCTCGGCTGGATCGCGGCGGTTGTCCTGCCTCTGATCGGCATCCTGCCCACACTCGGACACGGCATGATCGACTCCGCCGACGGTCCCTACCACGTTCACCGCATCTATACCCTGTCGGTGATGCTGGCCGAAGGCAATTTCTGGCCGCGCTGGGTGCCGTATTATCACCTGGGCTTTGGCTACCCGATCTTTAATTTCTACCCGCCGGGCGTTTCGCACCTGGGCGGGATTTTCGTGCTGACCGGACTGACTCCGGCGGCGGCGTTCGCGGCAGTGGCGGCGTTGGCCTGGATCGTGGGCAGCGTCGGCACTTACGCCCTGGCGCGAAATTTCCTGCCGGGACCGGGCGCGCTGCTGGCTGCGCTGCTGTGGGCTTACGCGCCCTCACGCCTGTACGAAGTCTGGCACCAGGGCGGGCTGGCGCAAATGATGAGCGCCGCGCTGATTCCCTGGCTGCTGCACGGCATGGTGATCACGGCGTACCGGGCCAGTTGGCGCGGCGTGCTGATCAGCGGATTCGCGCTGGCCGGGATCGTGTGTACCCACCTGCCCATGACCTACATCACCGCGCTGTATGCCGCCCCCGCCGCGATCCTGCTGCCCGCCTGGGCCGCGCGTGGCAGCGACAACTACCGCCGGACGTTTGCGCGACGGCTGGCCTTCACCGTCGGCGGGCTGGCGCTTGGAGCCGGACTATCCGCGATCTTTTGGCTGCCGATGGCGCTCGAACTCAACTATATTCGCGCCGCGCAGGAAAACACCGAAACGGTCGCCTACCTGTCCAGTCGTTTTTTACAGCCCGGCGACCTCTTCATCCAGCCGCGCCCCTACGACCTGACCAATGCGCGCCCCGATCCGGCGCTCACGGTGGGACTGATACCGGGATTATTCGGTCTGGCAGGACTGGTCGCCCTGCTGGTCCGGCGCAAATTCGCGCTGGCGCTCGGACTGGCGGCGGCGTTGGGATTCGCGGTTTTCATGCAGCTTGAGGAATCGCTGGACGTGTGGTTGGCGATCCCCTATTTCCGGCAACTGCGTTTCCCGGAACGCCTGCTGCGCGCCGGATCGGTCTGGCTGGCGCTGTCGGGCGGATCGGTGGTGCTGATTCTGCCCAAACGCTGGCGCGCTGATTGGGCATTGCCTGAGCGCAGCAAACGAGCGCCCCTACGCCAACACCTGATCACGGCGTTCCCTGCGATGCTGATGATCGTAGTAGTGATCGCCGCGCTGCCGCAGGTCTACGGACCGGGATTTTTCATCCAGATGGACGGTCTAGACGCCCAGGACGAGATCGAGTTCGAGCAGGAAAATCACGTCTGGGGCACGACCAGTTACGACGAATACGATCCCAGGTGGGGGAACAGCATCCCATTACCGGGCACGATCACCGATATAGAAAAATACGCCGATGATCCGCTGCGCGTGGCCCCCTACTGGCTGGACGTGATCCAGAATTTCCCCGATCTGAACGCGATCCAGCTTGACACCGCCACCCACCGAATCATCACCACCGGGGATCGCGCAGTGCGCTTCCATCAGTATTATTATCCCGGTTGGACCGCCACCCTGGACGGCGACCCGGTGGATGTCTATCCCGAAGACGTCATGGGCCTGATCACGGTGGACGTTCCGGCAGGCGAACACACCGTCACGCTGCGCTACACCGGCACAACGGCCCAACGCGCCGGGACGCTGATCACGCTGCTGAGTCTGTGTCTCGCCGGGGCAGTAGTGGTTGTGGCGCGGAAAGAAACCATGTCCCTTGCCCCGCACTTTTCAGGAGTTAGCCCCTATCCCCCCAGCCCCCTTTCCCCGCAGGCGGAGAAAGGGGGAGCACGTCGCGCAAAAAAGTCCCCTCTCCGCTTGCGGGGAGGGGATTTAGGGGAGGGGCCAACCAACCGCCCTGCCCTGCTGGTCATCGCCGCCGTGATCGCCTTCGCGCTGATCAACGAACTGATCATAACGCCCCATACCGGTTGGTTCCGCGTCAAATCCCCGCCGGATGATCCGGCTTACATGGAAATCGCTGTGCATCAGCCGTTCGGGGACAGACTCGAATTGTTGGGATACACATTGGGAAATGACTACACGAAGCCGGACGGCGCGCTGACGATCACCCTGTACTGGCGACCCCTGCGCGAGATCACCGCGCCGCTGCGCCCGCGCGTCCACCTCGTCAATCTGGGACTCAGCGAAGCCTGGGCCGTCAGCGAGCCATTTTTCACGCATGGCGCGGTAGGCTCCACACCGGACCGCTTTTTCTCCGACCGGCACACGCTGGAAGTATACGACTGGGCACCGCCGTATATGGGCCGGATCATGGTGCAGTTGCTCGACGGCATCACCGGGGAACCGCTGCGCCTGCCGGACGGGTCCGATCACCTGCTGCTGGACCCAGTAATCCGCGTCAAAGGCAGCGGCACACCCGCCACCAACCGGCTCGATACCGACCTGGGCGGCATGGTAACACTGCGCTGCGCCTCGATCCAGCCGGAAGGCGACCCTAACGAACAATGGGGCATTGACCTGTACTGGCGCGTCACGCGCGCGCCGGGG
>JAFGTJ010000497.1 GCA_016934195.1 Anaerolineae bacterium
ATATTAGCGCCAACACGGGCCGGACTACAAGGCGCATTTGTCGATTTTGACCAAAATCAGGAACAATTATTTTACAAACTGCTCTTGACTTATCCGGTGTGGTAGTTTACAGTCTTGACAGTTGCATTTTGCGAGTTTTTTATACTGGCAGTGGAAATCGCTGCGGGAAACACATGAAATCACGCCTGAACGTCCTCCTGGTTATTATCGTCCTCGTCATTATTGGCGGGGGATTTACGGTTGGGACGGCTTAGGCGCAGCAGGCCAGGCAAGCACACGAGAGCCTCCCAACCGACGGGAGGCTTTTTAGTTTCCGGGTCATTACCGGGTAGTTTCTGAGGAACCATGATACACGCGCTCGCTCTTATTATCGTTGTCGTTATTGGCCTCCTTCTCATTATTGAGAAGGAGGACTTCCGGGTTGGGACGGAGCGATGCGAACGCAGGCAGGTAAATGCAGCGCCAGGGTCAGGATACTAACAACAAGCCGCCCCCCAACCCAACGGGAGGCGGCTTTTTTGTTGAGGACAGTCTACAAGGATCACATAAAGGACATCATGATGCGCTCAGATCGGATTAAAAAGGGGTTCGAGCGTGCTCCCCACCGGAGTTTGCTCAAAGCCACTGGCGTCACCGATGACGATATGCGTAAGCCTTTTATCGCCGTCGTGAATTCGTACATCGACATCATCCCCGGCCATGTCCACCTGCAAAAATTCGGGCAGGTGGTCAAGCAAGCGGTCCGCGACGCGGGCGGCGTCCCATTTGAATTTAACACCATCGGCGTCGATGACGGGATCGCCATGGGGCACATCGGCATGAATTTTTCGCTGCCGAGCCGGGAACTGATCGCGGACTCGGTCGAAACGATGGTCATGGCGCACGCTTTCGACGCCATGATCTGTATCCCGAACTGCGACAAGATCGTCCCCGGTATGTTGATGGCCGCGATGCGGCTCGACATCCCGACCATCTTCATCAGCGGCGGCCCGATGCCCGCCGGGAAAACGCCCGATGGCCGCACGGTGGACCTGATCAGTGTCTTCGAGGGTGTGGGCGCATACAAGGCCGGGAAGATCGATGACGCCGCGCTCAAGACCCTGGAAGACTTTGGCTGTCCGTCGTGTGGATCGTGCTCCGGCATGTTTACCGCTAACTCGATGAACTGTCTCATGGAAGTGTTAGGGCTGGCGCTGCCCTACAACGGTTCGGCGCTGGCCGAAACACCCGAACGCGAGGCGCTGGCGAAACAGGCCGCGCAGCAGGCACTAAACCTGATCGATCTGGACCTGACACCGAGCCAGATCGTGACGCCCGAAGCGATTGACGACGCTTTCGCGCTGGATATGGCAATGGGCGGCAGCACCAATACCGTGCTGCACACGCTGGCGATTGCGTATGAAGCGGGCATCGACTATCCGCTGGAACGCATCAACCAGGTAGCCGAAAAAGTGCCGCACATCTGTAAGGTGAGTCCGGCCTCACACTGGCACATGGAGGATGTGCATCGGGCCGGGGGCGTGCCCGCTATTTTGAACGAAGTCTCCAAGCATGGCAACACCCTCCACCTGGACCGCCCCACCGTTACTGGTAAGACCCTCCGCGAAAATATTGCTTCCGCCGTCATCTACGATCCCGAAGTCATCCGGCCCCTGGACAATCCCTACAGCGAAAAAGGCGGACTGGCGATCCTGTTCGGCAGTCTGGCCCCCGATGGCGCGGTGATCAAGATGGGCGCGATCTCCGAGGCCATGCGCCAGCATCGCGGCCCGGCCCGCATTTACGAGAGCGAAGAAGCGGCTTCGGTCGGCATCCTGAACGGCGAGGTCCAGGCGGGTGACGTGGTGGTCATTCGTTACGAAGGTCCGCGCGGCGGGCCGGGAATGCAGGAAATGTTAGGGCCGACGGCGCAAATCCAGGGTATGGGACTGGGTGACAGCGTGGCCTTAATCACGGATGGGCGTTTCTCCGGTGGGAGCCGGGGCGTCTCTATCGGCCACGTCAGCCCGGAAGCCGCCGCGCGCGGCCCGCTGGCGGTGGTCCAACCCGGCGACCTGATCGACATCAACCTGGACAAACGCACGCTCGATCTGGTGGTCGAACCGGCAGAAGTCCAGCGCCGTTTAGACGCTCTACCGCTCTTTGAAATCGATATTCCGAGCCGCTGGCTGCGGCGCTACGCCCGGTTGGTCAGCAGCGCCAGCACCGGGGCGGTATTTCTGGACTGATTTACACACGGAACACGGGAGAAAAACATGGCGTTACAAAAAGCAGACGTAATTTGGATGAACGGCGAATGGGTCCCCTGGGATAATGCCACCGTGCATGTCAGCGTACACGGGCTGCACTACGGTTCCAGCGTCTTTGAGGGCATCCGGGCTTACAGCACGCCCACCGGCCCGGCGGTGTTTTGCCTGGAACCACACGTTCGCCGTTTATTCAATTCCTGCAAGATCGCGCGCATCGACGTACCTTACACGCCGGACCAGATCAGCGCCGCCTGTGTCGAAGCGGTTGCGCGCAACAAACACGAATCCTGCTATATCCGTCCGCTGGTTTTCCGGGGCAGCGAAGTGATCGGCCTGGATGGACGCAAGTGCCCGACCGAGGTGGTGATCTTCACGATGGAGTGGGGCCGCTATCTGGGCACGGAAGCCATCGAAAACGGCGTGGATGTGATGGTCAGTTCGTGGCGGCGTATGGCTCCCGGCACGATGCCCGCGATGGCGAAGATCGGCGGGCAGTACGTCGGCAGCCAGTTGATCACGATGGAAGCCCACGACAACGGTTTCCAGGAAGGGATCGCGCTCAGTGTAAACGGTTATGTTAGCGAAGGCGCGGGCGAAAACATGTTCGTTGTGATGGACAGCGTAATCTTCACCCCGCCGCTGGCCGCGTCAATCCTGGGCGGCGTCACGCGGGCGTGTGTGGTCACATTGGCGAATGCGCTCGGTTACGAACTGCGCGAACAGGTCATCGCCCGCGAAATGCTGTACACCGCCGATGAAGTATTCTTCACCGGCACGGCGGCGGAAGTCACGCCCATCCGGTCGGTGGACCGGATTCCGGTTGGCAGCGGGCAGCGTGGCCCGATCACGCGGCACATTCAGGAAGAATTCTTTGGCATTACCGAAGGGCGCCAACCGGACCAGTTCGGTTGGCTGACCCCGGTGTAGGCTGCAAATCTAATCCTGCAATCATCGTTCAGGCAACCTACTAGGAGAAAAACAACGTGAAACTCACCGGCGCAGAAATTATCCTTGAATGCCTCGCCCGCGAGGGCGTGGACCTGATGTTCGGGTATCCTGGCGGGGCGATCCTGCCCACCTATGACGCGATGACCAAGTACCCGCAGATTCACCACGTCCTGACCCGGCACGAACAGGGCGCGGCGCATATGGCCGACGGTTACGCTCGCGCCACCGGCAAGGTCGGCGTGGTGATCGCCACGTCCGGCCCCGGCGCGACCAATCTCGTCACCGGCATCGCTACCGCCATGATGGACTCCTCCCCGATTGTGTGTATCACCGGGCAGGTTGCGACCGCCACAATCGGCACCGACGCCTTTCAGGAAGTTGACGTAACCGGCGTGACACTGCCCGTCACCAAGCACAATTA
>JAFGTJ010000498.1 GCA_016934195.1 Anaerolineae bacterium
CCCTCGACCAGTTCGCCCAGGTCCATGCGCTGCGTGCGGCTGGTCCCGGCATCCATCCCGCCCACCAGATTGACCCGCTCGCCGCGCTGGTCGGCGTTGTCAATCGGCACATTTTTGAGCGCCAGCTTATCGTCCTCGACCGAGACGCGCAGCAGGTTTTGATCCTGTACGCTGCGCTGCGCCAGCGCCCGCGACATCGGGTTCACGACGATCTCTTCGATCTCGCGCTTGAGCGGGCGCGCGCCAAATTCGGGACTGTAGCCGGTCTTCACCACCAGATCGATCACGCCCTCGTCGATCTCAACCAGGATGTTGCGCCGCGTGATGCCGTCGCGCAGCAGCACCTCGTTCAGTTCGCGCCGCGCAATGTTGCGCACCGCTTCGGGACTCAACTGCCCGAACACGACGGTCTTGTCGATCCGGTTGATGAATTCCGGTCGAAAATGGCGGTGAACTTCGGTCAGATAATGGTCGCGCAGCGTGGCATTGATCACACGCGGATCGACCTGATCCCCGATCTGGAATCCCGGCGGGCGGAACGCCTTCGATCCGCCGCCCAGGTTGCTCGTCATAATCAGGATCGTATTGTGGAAAAAAGCCGTTTTGCCGGACGAGTCGGTCAGACGTCCCTCGCCCAGCACTTGCAGGAAAATGTCGTAAATGCGCGAGGACGCCTTCTCGAATTCGTCCAGCAGCACCACGCTAAACGGCTGTTCGCGCACCTGCCGCGTCAGTTCGCCCTCGCGCTCGAATACGCCGATCAGCCGGTTCACGCCGTCAATGTCGCCGTATTCGCTCATATCGAAGCGGATCAGGCGGTTGGCGTCCCCGAACAGGTACGACGCCAGCGTTTTCGCCATCTGGGTCTTGCCGACTCCGGTCGGCCCGATGAACAGGAACGTACCGAGCGGCTTGTGCGGATCGTTCAACCCCGCCTTGACCGTCGCCATCAAATTGACCATTGCCTGGACCGCTTCATCCTGGCCGATGATGCGCTCGTAGAAGTAGGTTTCCACTTCCTGGATCGACATACGGGTCGCGTCGTTGACGATAAATTCCGGCAGGCCGCTGGACCGTGAAAACGCCCCGATCACCTTGTCGCGTTCCAGCCGCACGGCATGAATCCGCCGCAGCAGGCTCTCCGACGGCGCGGACCGGGCGCGCGTATTCAGCCGTGTGATATCAGTGGCGGTTTCCTCCAGCAGCCGGATCGCCTTGCCGGGAAAAGCGCGGTACGGCCAGAACCGGCGGCTGAGGCTGACACTGGCCCGGATCGCGTCCGGCAGAACGCGCACGTTGAAATCGCGTTCCAGGTCCCGCGAAACGCTGCCCAGGACGGCTAACGTTTCCTCCTCGGACATGCTGCCGAGGTCCATGCGCCGGAACAGGTTCATGAAGTTCGGCCCGGCGTTTTCGCCCATCGTCAGGCGGGTCGGGGACGCCTCACCGATCATGATCACCTCGCCGCTGGCGATGTGCGGTTTGAGCGCCATTGCCACGTTCGCGTCACTCTTGGACCAGCGCCCCACTTCCAGCAAACCGGGCAAATCCGGCACGTAAAGGATGTGGCGCTCTTTGCGGCACTCGTCCACGATGTTATTGATGCGGTCTTCCCACGTTCCGACATACTGCGCCCCGGCGATGATGCGATCCGGCGTGATCAACCAGACCTTCCGGTTATGCAGCGCTTCGTCGCAGTCCTTGTTCTGGATGCGGCGCACTACTTCCTGAATCACCGCCGTTTTGCCGACCTCCGCCGGGCCGGTCACAAGCACGCTGTTATGGCGCGAACTCATCAGGATTTGCAGGATCGCCTCCACCTCGTCTTCACGGTGATAAGCGCGGCGGAACCGTCCCTCGGCGGCCTGGGCCGTGATCTCGATGCCGACTTCCTTCAGCGCCCAGAAGTTGTCATCGTCCGAGCGGTCAAAAAAGGACGGCATCTCGTGGCGGGCGCTGTCTTTGGCCTTTTTGACCTCGGCGTCCACTTCGACCGTTTCCAGGAATTCGCCGCGCGCGTGCTGGTACTGCTGCAAACTATCCAGCGTTTCGTCGTCCATCCAGGTAATGATCTCGGTGCGGGCGGTGTCTTCCAGTTCGTCCCAGTTGTAGGCGTAAAACGTCAGCGGCGGCTGGCCCAATCGCGGCACGGTGACGAGCAACTGTTTATCCTCGTCCGGCTTGACCAGCAGGCTGAACACCATCTGCACCTGTTCGCGGCGTTTCTTGTGCTTCTTACGATCCATCGGGCGCACCGCCACATCGACCTTACGCAGACTCAACCCGGCGTCAAACTCCAGGTGTTGCAGCAGGTGCGGCGGCGTGTCCTCGACCCGTTCCTTGATCGCCTCGGCCAGTTCCACCTTGACTTCTTCCAGGTTCGGGCCGTAGGCGCTCAGGTCCCAGTAGGGCAGCGGGATCGCGGTGTATGTGTGGTTTGTGTGCTTCTGAACGTAGAGATGGAATTTGAATTTCATAGGAACCCTGGGGCATTGGCAGTTGTCTAAACGGTTAGTTTATTATAACATGGGCTTCGTCAGAAACCGCCCCACATATTACGGGGGTCGCGCACAGCGCTACCCGCCAATATCCTTCACATACCCGTATTCCTCCCCGGCCACGTCCATCCCCACCGTCTCATACAGGGCCAACGCCGGGGCATTGGCGCTGCTGGTCACTAACATGCACCGGGTCGCGCCCTGCGCGCGCAGGTGCTCAAA
>JAFGTJ010000012.1 GCA_016934195.1 Anaerolineae bacterium
CCGGGACGCTGGTGGATCGCTGGAATCGCCGCGCCGTAATGATGACGGCGGACGCGCTGATCGCGCTGGCGACGGTCGGGCTGGCGCTGTTGTTCGCGGCGAACCGGGTCGAATCCTGGCACATCTACGCGATCATGTTCGTGCGGTCGGCGGGCAGCGGCTTTCACTGGCCCGCGATGCAGGCGTCTACCTCGTTGATGGTCCCGCCGGAGCACCTGGCGCGCGTTAACGGATTGAACGAGGCGTTACGCGGCGGGATGAACGTCCTCGCGCCGCCGTTGGGCGCGCTGCTGCTGGAACTCCTGCCCATGCAGGGCGTGTTAGCGGTAGACGTGATCTCGGCAGGGTTGGCGATCCTGCCGCTGACCGTGATCGCGGTTCCACAGCCGGATCGGACTGAATTGGAATCGGCGGCGCGGCCCTCGGTGCGGGCGGATTTTGCGGCGGGACTGCGTTACGTGTGGTCCTGGCCGGGACTGCGCGTGCTGCTGTTCATGGCGATGGCGATCAACTTTTGCCTGTTTCCGGCAGGCGCGTTAATGCCGCTGTTGGTCAAGGAACATTTCGGCGGCGAGGCGCTCCAATTGGGCTGGATGCAGTCCGGTTCCGGCCTGGGGATGCTGGTCGGCGGGCTGCTGCTGGGAGCCTGGGGCGGCTTCCGGCGGCGGGTCGTTACGTCGATGATCGGGTTGACCGGCCTGGGGATCGGGCTGCTGGTGGTGGGCCTGTCGCCCGGTCCGGCGTTTGGACTGGCGCTGGTCGCGCTCAGTGTGGCCGGGGTGATGCAGTCGATTCACGGCGGGCCGCTGTTTGCCGCGCTCCAGGCGACGGTCGCGCCGGAGATGCAGGGCCGCGTCCTGAGCCTGATCAGCAGCAGCATGTCGGCCATTGCCCCGATCAGCCTGGCGATTGCCGGGCCGCTGTCGGACGCGACCTGGCCCGGTGTGTGGTACGTGGTGGGCGGCGGGCTGTGTATCGTGATGGGACTTGGGGCGTTTGCGGTCCGGCCCCTGATGGCGCTGGAAGATGGTCCGCCCGGTGCCGGTTCCGCGCGGGACGTTGAATCGGGATGCCGGGGAACGGCCTCACCCCCCGACCCCCTCTCCATTAGAAACGTTTAGCCTCACTGCCGCTCGGCAAAACTATGGAGAGGGGGAGAAGGTGGCAGCGGTGGACGCGCAAGTCCCCCTCTCCATTTCGAGTGGAGAGGGGGATTTAGGGGGTGGGGTGCGTTCGGATTTGGGGGCAGTTTTTTTCACCACAGAGACACGGAGAGCACAGAGAAGAAAAGAACCTTTTTTCTCCTGTTTTTTCTCTTCAAAAAAGAAACTCTGTGTCCTCTGTGCCTCTGTGGTGCATTTTTTTGCCCCAATACCCGAATACACCCCAGGGGGGTGAGGCCATTTTCGTATCATCGGCGCGGTGGGGTATAATGCGCGGGAAAGAACACGGAAATTACGCAGGAGAAAAATATTCATGGCACACGTACCCCCCGAAATTTTCCGCAAATACGACATTCGCGGTCTGGTCGCAGGCGAAAATCCGCAGTTGACCCCGCGCGTGGCTGAGCTGGTCGGCAAGGCGTATGGAACCTACGTCCAGCGCGAACTGGGACTGACTCAGGTCTTCATTGGTGGCGACAACCGCGAGTCAACGGGCGCTATCAAGGCGGCGGCGATCGCGGGCGCGGCCAGCACCGGCCTGACCGTGACCGATATCGGGCGCGTGATGACGCCAACCGTGTATTTTGCCTCGGCCTCGCATGACAACGCGGGCGGCATCATGATCACCGGCAGCCACCTGAACACCGAATATAACGGGATCAAGATGGCTTACGGGCGGCTGGCGCTGGCCGATAAGCAGATCGAGGCGCTGCTGGCGATGATCCAGGCCGATGACTTCAAAACCGGCGCGGGCCAGCAGTCCGACGATCCCGGCATGATCCACAAGCACATGGACGTGATCAAGACCAAAGTCCAGATGGGCGACCGCAAGCTGAAGGTCGTGGTCGATTCGGGCAACGGCCTCAGCGGGACCTACGTGCCGCCGGTTTTTGAGGACCTGGGGATCGAGGTGGTGTGCCTGTTCTGTGACGACGACGGCACGTTCCCCAATCACCTGCCCAATCCCGAAGACCCCGAACTGACCAAAGACCTCGAAAAAGCCGTCGTGGAACACGGCGCGGACTTCGGCATCGGCTTTGACGGGGACGCCGACCGCTGCGGCCTGATTGACGAGCACGGGCATCACGTCGCGGCGGACCGGCTGTTGGGTCTGCTGGCGCGTGACCTGCTGATCCGTCATCCCGGCACGCCGGTTATTTTCGATGTGAAAACCAGTATGGTGCTGCCCGACCTGATCCGCGAACACGGCGGCGAGCCGGTCATGTGGAAGTCGGGCCACAGCCTGATGAAGCTCAAGATGAACCAGATCGGCGCGCTGATCGGCGGCGAAGTCAGCGGCCATTTGTTTATCGGCGAAGACTACTACGGCTTTGATGACGCGCCGCTGGTAGCGCTCAAGGTGCTGGAATTGATGAGCAAAACGGACAAGTCGCTGAGCGCGGTCCTGGCCGAAATGCCAACGCTGCCCGCCACGCCGGAGATCATCATGTCCGCGCCGGACGACGTGAAATTCAAGATTATCGACGCGGTGCGCGACCGGCTGCAAGACGAGTACGAAGTGATCACGGTGGACGGCGCGCGTGCGATCTTCACGGACGGCTGGGGATTGGTCCGGGCCAGCAATACCCAACCGGCGATCACCATGCGGTTTGAGGCGCGCACCCACCCAAAGCTGGTAGAATATATGCAGCAGTTTAATGTTCTGCTGGACGATTATCCGCAGGTGGACCGCGCCGGGCTGCTGAAGCAGATCGCGGCGTTTGGGGAAGCGTAAGTTTTTCCCGTTAGCCCCTCCCCAACGTGTCTCCGGCACGCCCCCTCCCCACGTTGTAGAGAGGGGACTTCGCGCCACAACGTTTTCCCCTTCTCCGCTTGCGGGGAGGGGGCAGGGGGAGGAGCTAATCCGCCGCGTGATATTCGTATCATACGCGAAAGCGTGTCACAAAATTGTGATTTTAATCGTACTGCCAAAGAACTCCGGCGTGTGCTATAATGTCGCCCTGATACAACACTGAGGGGAGATCATAACCGTTGGTTAGCCCGCTTGACTGGCTTCTGGGCCTGTTTTCGCTCGATATTGGTATCGACCTCGGCACCGCGAATACGTTGGTGAGTGTGCGCGGCAAGGGGATCGTGATCAACGAGCCGTCGTATGTGGCGATTGAGCGCAAATCCCGTACCCCGATCAGCGTGGGGCGCGAAGCCAAAGAGATGTTCGGCAAAACGCCTACCTCAAAATACATGGTCGTGCGTCCTTTGCGCGACGGGGTGATCAGCGAGTTTGAGATCACCGAAGCCATGCTCGATTATTTCATCCGTAAAGCCCATGAGCAAAGTTGGGTGCCAATCCCGCGCCCGCGTGTGGTGGTCGGGATTCCGTCCGGTGTGACCGAGGTCGAAAAGCGCGCGGTGTACGATGCCACGATGAGCGCCGGGGCACGCGAAGCGTTCCTGATTGAAGAACCGGTCGCGGCGGCGATTGGTGCGGGCCTGCCGATCCAGGAAACGCGCGGCAGCATGATCGTCGATATCGGCGGCGGCACGACCGAAGTGGCTATCTTTTCGTTGGGCGGCATCGTGATCAGCCGCTCGATCCGCGTGGCGGGCGACGAGATGGACGAGGATATCGTGCAGTACATGCGTTCCAAGTACAACCTGCTGATCGGGGAACCGACCGCGGAACGCGCCAAAATTCAGATTGGCTCGGCTTACCCGCTGCCGGAAGAACGCACGATGGTGATGCGCGGGCGCAACCTTGTGACCGGCCTGCCGGAAGCGGTCGAAGTGTCCTCGATTGAGCTGCGCGAAGCGCTCAGCCCGTCGGTGAATATCGTGGTCGATACGATCCGCGACGCCCTGGACGAAACCCCGCCCGAACTGGTCGCTGACCTGATGGAGTCGGGGATTTGCATGGCGGGCGGCGGCAGCCAGTTACAGGGGTTATGCGAGCGCGTGGCCGACGAGGTGAACGTGCGCGTGTGGCTGGCCGAAGACTCGATGACGTGCGTGGCGCGCGGCGCGGGCCGCATCCTGGAAGATTACGACAACCTGTTCTCGCTGCTGGCCGGGTTGGAACGCGGCTCCACGCAGCATTAATAACCCTCACCCTAAATCCCTCTCCCTCATGGAGAGGGACTTCCAAACAGAGTGCTTATCGTTTTTCTCCCCTTCTCCATGAGGGAGAAGGGGCTGGGGGATGAGGGTAATACACAACGGTTGTGCTTATTGGCCCCGGACGCGCGTTCGGGGTATTTTATTTTTGTGCTACACTTGGTTTTCCCGAATACCTGAATTTTTTGAGGAATGCGGTCATGAAAAAAACCATTTGTATCCTCGTGCTGCTGCTCACCCTGGTAATCGTGCCTGCGCCCCGCGCCAATGCCCAGTTCTGCGAAGGCACCCTGTATAGCAACCTGATTCCCGGCGATACTGCCGTTGTTGTGCCCGATAACCTGCTCAACGTGCGCAGCGAACCATCCCTGGATGGCGAACGAATCGCCCAGCTTGAGCCGTATACCGAACTGTTCGTCATCAGCGGGCCGGTGTGTGCCGGTGGGCACGCATGGTATGAGGTGCGCCTGGATGCCGGACAAACCGGGGATGATCAGGTTGGCGACGCTCAAACCGGGTGGGTAGCCGAAGCGGGCAGCGATGAATACTGGTTGGGCAAACTGTCGCGCCATTATATAACCTACGAGCAGCTTGCCGATCCGAATGGAACCACGCCGACCATACGGTTTAGCTACCCGGAAGCCAGCATAGAGCGCATGGATTTTGATGTGGCCGGTATGCACGGCGTGATATATCCTGGCACGCAGATTATTTTGTGGCCGTTGGGCGGTGGGGTGATTTTCATCACGGCGATCCCGTTTGAGATGTTCGAGGCAACGCCCGACGGCGGCGCAGAGCGTGCGGAAATCCTGCGGCGGTTGATGGCCGGGGAAGGGGACGTGGCGCTGGACGTGGCCGCCGCGTATCCTGGCGAACAGGGGCAGCCCGCCACCATGACGCTGCTCAGGAATTTTCAGAGCTTCCAGAACGGGAAGGGTTTTAGCTATATCGCCGGTTATATCGATCAGGCGGAGTTTCAGCCCATTAACCGGGATAGCTTTTGGTACTCGTTTCACGGGATGACCAATGACGGCGCGTACTTCGTGAACGTCACCATGCCGCTCCAGCCGCCCCAACTGCCCGACTCGCCGCCATATGATCCCGACGATATAAGCGCCTATTTAGACGGGTACGCGGGTTGGATGGCCGAGGTTGAAGCCTTTTTGATGACGCAGGAAGGCGCGTCGTATTCGCCCTGGTTGAATGTCATCGAGGGCATCGTGTATTCGCTGGAAATCGGGTAGGGGCGTGTTCTCTGTATCTCTGCGAAGCGGAGACTCTCTGTGGTGAATTTTTAGCGGAAAGGTGCGGTGTGTTTCGAGGCGGGCGTGTATTTACCGGAGTGATGACGCTGGTGATCGTCGGGCTGCTGATCCTGCTCAGTATGCGCGGCATGTTGGGACCGTTGGAAAGCGTGCTGAACGTGCCGATGACCCTGGCGCAGCGCGTCTTTGGCGGCGCGTCGGGCGGGGCGGGCGGCTTCATCGAGGATATCCAGGAATACCGCAAGCTGCGGCAGCGTAACCAGGACCTTGAAGAAGCGCTGGCCGTGTATCAGGCGGAACTGGCCCAATACCGCGAGAAAGCCGAGGATTACGACCGGTTGGCGGCGCTGCTGGATTATGACACCTTCGGGCCGGAGGATCACGAGTACGTGACGTGCGACGTGATCGGCGTGGACAGCGTGGGCTTTGTGCTGGCGCTCCAGATCGACTGTGGGCGGCGCGACGGCATCAATCCGCTGGACCCGGTGCTGACCGAGTTAGGGTTGGTCGGACGGGTCAGTCAGGTGTCGGCGACCGGCGCGGAGGTGCTGCTGGTCACGGACCCCAACAGCGCGGTGAATGCCCGCTTGCAGAGTTCCCGCGAGGAAGGCGTGGTCCTGGGCCAGTTGACGGGCGATTTGATCATGTCGTTCATCTCGATTGACGCGGACGTCCAGGAAGGCGATCTGGTGCTGACGAGCGGCCTGGGGCAGACGCTCCCGGCGGACGTGCTGGTCGGGCAGGTGCTCAGCGTCTCGTTGGCGGAAAATGAACTATACCAGGAGGCGCGCATTCGCAGCCTGGTTGATTTCGATACGCTGGAACTGGTGCAGGTGTTGATCAACTTCGAGCCGGTGGACCTGACGATTTTCGAGGACGAGGAGGAGCAATAGCCTCACCCCCTCCCCCTCTCCATTTTGAATGGAGAGGGGGAGGTGACAGATCGCTATGCCCTAAGGCTCGTTTAGAAAAGGAAAGACTGTTATGCCTAATCCCAATCTTTCTATTCTCGGTCTGGTCGAGCGCGGTGATTCTGCATACAAGAACAAAGAATATGAAGAGGCAGAACAACTATATACACAGGCATTAGAACTCGCGATTCAAACTGGGACTGAAACTAACTACGTGTATTCTTCTCTGGTTAAGGTCTACAAAAAAGCCGGGAAGTACCAAGAGGCTTACGAAATTAGCCGACAGGCCGTTCCCACTCCCGCTGGTTTTCGGGATTGTGCTATATGTCTTCGACAGCTTGCCAAGCAAGCTAAAAAAGCGGAAGACGACGCGCTGTTGGAAGAAACGTTGAAAGAACTTTACAGGTTGGCTGTCCTGGCCTATCTCTGTTATGGAACGCATGATTGCATAACAGGGGTAAGAGGGAGTTTGCATGACCGGGCAGTGATTCTCTGTCAAAAACTAGAGTTGAATCAGATTAATGTTGCCTATTCGACACATGGTCATCTTGCTGGCGGCGGTTTGCTTACAGAGGGCGATTATAAATTGTTCTCGTCTTTTTTCGGCGAAACTGGCAATAGCTACGATCCCCATTTAAACTTTTCTGCTTTAATGCGGGAAGTTAATACAGAGTATCTCAAATGGTTGAGATCATATTTCCTTGACCCTCCGGCAGAGTCCCCAGAATTCCGTGACAGTCCTTTCTGGATTCGGATGGCAGAAAATAATATTGCATCAACAATTAAGGAACTCAAGAAAATAGCTCCTTTCGCGGTTAATGACTGATTAATTATACAAATCGACGGGAAAGGAGTTGAAAGCTGACGGCTGATTGCTGATCGCTAACCACGATGGGACGATATATCGGTATTCCAATTCTGGCGCTGGCCGCGATCCTCAATACGACGGTCATGGCGGAGTTCCGCATCGGCGGCGGCGCGCCGGATTTGGTGCTGCTGCTGGTGGTCGCGTGGGCGCTGCTGGCCGATCTGCGCGCCGCGATGCTGTGGGCGGTGGTCGGCGGCGTGATGCAGGATTCGCTGTCGGTCGCGCCGCTGGGCACGTCGGCGCTCGGACTGGTGATCGTGGCCTGGACCGCCGATACGCTGTTCGGACAGGTTCACCGCCACAACATTTTTATTCCGCCGCTGGTCGTGATCGTGGGCACGGTGGTTTATCACCTGAGCATGTTGTTCGTGCTGCGCCTGGACGGGATCACGGTTCCGTTGGTGCGCGGCCTTTCTTATGTTACATTCCCGACCGTGATCTACAATACCCTGCTGATTCTCCCCGTGTTTCGCCTGATGGGAGCGCTGCATATGGCGTCCCAACCGCGCCGCGTTCGTTTGGAGTAGAATAGATATACAGTCCAAATGGATTTGGGGAGAGATGCATCATGCAGCACGCAAGAAAAAGCATTCGTTTTGTGTGGATCGCCGTGATCATTGTGAGTCTGGCCGTTTTGGTGCCGGGTGAGACGGTCCGCGCCCAGGGACCCGGCCCTATCCAGCCGCCCGGTGATTGTACCGTCCAGGCCACGCCCGCCGATTTGCAGGACATTCTGGATGCCGCGCAGCCGGGTGACGTGATTTGTGCCGGGGCGGGACAGTACGAGGAAATTACCGTGAATGTCTCCGGCGAAGTGGATAATCCCATCACGCTGACCGGGGACGGTGCCGCCACGATACCGGGACTGATCATCGAAAATGGCGTATCGCACCTGTTTTTGTATGGCCTGACTATCGAGGGCTTTGGGGTGTGGGGCGTGACGGTCACGGGCAACAACGAGGATATCGTAATGGCCGGGCTGCTGGTGGTTGGCGGCGAGTCGGGCATCCACTTTTCGTATGACGG
>JAFGTJ010000499.1 GCA_016934195.1 Anaerolineae bacterium
CAGGTAGTCGTGCCAGTGTTCCAGCACACGCTGCGCGACCGGGCTGCCGGTATAGCGGACGTGTTTTTTCAGGTATTCGCGCAGGAAGTCCTGATCGTCGGGTTCCAACACCGGGTTGAGTTCCACCATGCTCTGGTTGCAGAAATAGGCGAATTTGCCATCGACGTTGAGCACGTAAGCGATCCCGCCGCTCATGCCCGCCGCGAAGTTGCGCCCGACCTTGCCCAAGACGATGATCCGCCCGCCGGTCATGTATTCCGCGCCGTGATCGCCGGTTCCCTCGACCACCGCACACACGCCGCTGTTGCGCACCGCGAAGCGTTCCCCGGCCATACCGCGCACGAAGACCTCGCCGCCGGTCGCGCCGTAAAGCACCGTATTCCCGATGATGATGTTGTCTTCGGCGGCAAAAGTGCTGCCGGACGGCGGCACGACGATGATCCGCCCTCCGGAGAGTCCCTTACCGAAGTAGTCGTTGGCGTCGCCTTCCAGCCGCAGCGTGACACCTTTCGCCAGGAACGCGCCGAAGCTCTGCCCCGCGCTGCCCTGGAACGTGATACGGATCGTATCGTCCGGCAGACCGTCCTCGCCGTAACGCCGCGAAATTTCGCTGGACAGCATCGCGCCGACGGTCCGGTCGGAATTGGTGATCGGCAGCGCCAGCGATACCGGCTCCTGCCGTTCCAGCGCGGGCAGCGCTTCCTGGATCAGGGTACGGTCCAGCACATTGTCAATTTTGTGAATCTGCGATTCGACGCAGTAGGTCGGGCTGGTGTCCGCTTCGGGAGGCCGGTACAGGATCGCGGATAGATCGACCGTGCCCGCTTTCCAGTGCTCGGATGGGCGCTGGACCAGTAGATCGGTGCGCCCGATCAGGTCATCGAATTTTCGGATGCCCAACTGCGCCATGATCTCGCGGACTTCCTGCGCGATGAAGGTAAAGTAATTGACCAGGTGCTCCACCCTGCCGCTGAAGCGGTGGCGCAGTTCCGGGTTCTGGGTGGCGACTCCGACCGGGCAGGTATTGAGGTGGCATTTACGCATCATGATGCAGCCCAACGCGATCAGCGCCCCGGTCCCAAACGCGAATTCCTCCGCGCCCAGGATTCCGGCCAGCACCACGTCGCGCCCGGTCTTCAACTGCCCGTCGGTTTGCAGACGCACGCGCCCGCGCAGCCCGTTGATCACCAGCGTTTGATGTGTCTCGGAAATGCCCAGTTCCCAGGGCAGACCGGCATGTTTGATCGAACTCATGGGACTGGCCCCGGTCCCGCCGTCGTAGCCGCTGATCACGATGTTGTCCGCGTGGGCTTTGGCGACCCCGGCGGCGACGGTCCCGACGCCTGCTTCGGATACCAGCTTGACGCTGATCCGCGCGCGGGGATTGGCGTTTTTCAGGTCGAAAATCAATTGGGCCAGGTCTTCGATAGAGTAAATGTCGTGGTGCGGCGGCGGCGAGATCAGCGACACGCCGGGAGTCGCATAGCGCGTCCGGGCGATGATCTGATCGACCTTGTGGCCGGGCAATTGGCCGCCTTCGCCCGGTTTTGCGCCCTGTGCGACCTTGATCTGCAATTCATCGGCGTTGACGAGATAGTTGCTGGTCACGCCGAAACGTCCCGACGCCACCTGTTTGATCGCGCTGCGCGTCAGCGTGCCGTCCGGTTGGGGATGGTAACGGGCCGGGTCTTCGCCGCCCTCACCGGAATTGCTGCGCCCGCCGATCTGGTTCATGGCGGCGGCGATGGTTTCATGTACGTCTTTGCCCAATGACCCGAAAGACATCGCCCCAGTCGTCATCCGCTTGAGAATATTTTCGACCGGTTCTACCTCGTCTAGCGGGATGGGCGACTGGGGCGCAAAGTCCAGCAGGCCGCGTATCACATGGGGACGCTGGTTCTGTTGGTTCACCAGTTGGGCGAACTGCTGGTATTTCTGGTGATCGCCGGTCCGCGCCGCCCATTGCAGCAGGTAGACCGTTTCAGGATTCCAGGCGTGTTGTTCGCCGTCCTTGCGATACTGGTAAATGCCCTGCGATTCCAGCATGGGCGGTTTTTCCACGTAAGCGGTGTGATGCGTCATCAGCGCTTCGTGGGCGATTTCTTCCAGGCCAATGCCGCCAATGCGCGAGTCCGTGCCGGTGAAGTAACGGTCCACCACGTCCTGGCTCAAGCCGATGGCCTCGAACGTCTGCGCGCCGTGATAGCTGCGCAGCGTGGAAATCCCCAGTTTGGACAGGACCTTGAGCAGTCCCTTATCAATGGCGTCGATGTAGGTGTTTTCCGCTTCGAGGTAATTCTGCATCGAGGGCAAACGGCCCTGTTTGAACAGATCGTGCAGCGTGGCAAACGCGCCGTAGGGATTGACCGCGCTCGCGCCGTACCCGAACAACAGCGCGAAGTGCATCACCTCGCGGGCTTCGGCGGTTTCGATGATCAGCGCGCATTCCGTCCGTTTTTGCACGCGGATCAGGTGATGGTGAACGCTCGAACACGCCAGCAGGGATGGGATCGGCGCGTGGTTGGCATCCACGCCGCGATCCGAAATCAGGATGAAGTCGTAATCGGCATCGACCAGCGCTTCGGCTTCCTGGTTCAGCCGTTCCAACGCCGGTTCCAGCCCGGCGGGACCCTCACTGATCGGGAAAGTGGCCTGAATCGTGCCGACTTTGAAATCGGGATTGTTCCAGGCGCGCAGCTTTACCAAATCCAGGTTAGAAAAGATCGGGCGTTTGAACTGGATCATGTGGCAGTGTTCGGACGTTTCGGAGAGCAGGTTGCTTTCCTTGCCGATGTAGCTGGTCAGCGTCATGACCAACTGCTCGCGGATCGGGTCGATGGCCGGATTCGTGACCTGGGCGAACATCTGCTTGAAGTAGTTAAAGAGGCGCTGCGGCTTGTCGGAGAAAACCGCCAGCGGCGTATCAGTGCCCATCGAGCCGGTTGGTTCCTGGTGCCGCTCGATCATGGGGATCATGATGGATTCAATGTCTTCCCTGGTGTAACCAAACGTGAGCTGCATCGTGCGGCCCTGGCCGTTGGGCAGACCGACCGGTGTGGATTCGGTGAGCGGCACGCTGATAAACGTGATCCGGTTTTTCTCGATCCATTCACGGTAGGGACTCTGGTGGCTGATGCGGTCCTTGATCTCGGCGTCGGGGATGATGCGGCCCTCTTCCACATCGACCAGCAGCAGTTTGCCGGGCATCAGTCGGCCTTTTTGCGCGATGCGATCCGGCTCGAAGGTTTGCACACCGACCTCGGACCCCATCACGATCAGGTCATCTTTGGTGATGACGTAGCGCGAGGGCCGTAAGCCGTTGCGGTCCAGCGTGCCGCCGACCAGCCGCCCGTCACAGAAGATCATCGAGGCGGGACCGTCCCAGGGTTCCATGAAGGCCGAGTGATATTCGTAGAAAAATTTCAGGTCTTCGGGGATGGGATTCAGCTTGTTGAACGATTCCGGGATCAGCATCATCAGCGCGTGGGGCAGCGAGCGCCCGCCCATCGTGAGCAGTTCCAGGATGTTGTCAAACGAGGCGGAATCGCTCTTGTTGGGTTCGATGATGGGCAGGAGTTTTTTCATATCGTCGCCCAAAAGCGGCGACCGGATATCGTTCTCGCGCGCCTGAATCCAGAAGCGGTTGCCCTTGATGGTGTTGATCTCGCCGTTGTGGGCCAGGATGCGGAACGGCTGCGCGAGGTCCCAGGTGGGAAAGGTGTTGGTGCTGAAACGCGAATGTACCAGCGCAATCGCGCTTATCAGCCGCTCGTCCTCCAACTCCCGGTAATATGCTTTGATCTGGTAGGGCATCAACATGCCCTTGTACACGATGGTCCTGGTGGACAGCGACGACAGGTAAAAACTATTGCCCTGCGGCAGTTCCGCCCGGTTTACCGTGCTTTCGGCCAATTTGCGGACCACGTAGAGTTTGCGTTCCAGCGTATCCTGGGATAGCGGTTCTTGCCCGGTGACAAACACCTGCTTGATAGCCGGTTCTGCCGCCCGCGCGATATCGCCGAGCACCGAACTGTCCACTTCTGGATCGCGCCACGCGATCAGGTCCAGCCCTTCACCGGCTGCAATGTCCTCAAAGACCTGGATGCAGTATGCCGCCTGATCGGGATCGCGCGGCAGGAAGACCACGCCCGCGCCGTATTGTCCCGATTCGGGCAGACCGGGGACTTCCGCCGCGAAAAAGCCGTGCGGAATCTGGATCATGATCCCGGCCCCGTCGCCGGTTTTGTTATCGGCGCTTTCTGCCCCGCGATGTGTCATGCGTTCCAACACATCCAGGCCGCGCCGGACAATGTCGTGGGATTTGTGCCCCTTGATGTGCGCGACGAATCCGATCCCGCAGCCGTCACGTTCGTAGGCAGGATCGTACAGTCCTTGTTTTTCCGGTAATCCTCGTCGCATAGCAGCCTCCTAAGCCTCAGATATACTCTCAGGCGTGTAGGGTAAAGAGTTATTGGTTGCGAGTTTTGAGTTGTTGGCGAGCAGGCGTTTGTGTTCGACCCGGCGTCGCCAACCAGCCGTTTCCCGCGAATGGTCCGAAGGACTATTCACCAGGAACCCATCACTAAAAACCGAAAACTAACAACCAGAAAATTTTGGGGGTGTTTCAAAAAGCACTTTTTGAGCGGAAAAACGGCGGGAATACATTTTCTAATATCTGTATAATGATACAGGTGCCAGTGTATCTTAAATGCCAACCCCGTGATGATCACCGTCAAAATGACCAAACGGTTCTGATTGACAGCGCCACCCGATCTATCGTATGCTAGGTCTTGTGATAAGGAGTCACAGTTCGTCATGAATCAATACGTCAGCAGCATCAGCGGCAAAGGTTCTGGATCGCCCGTCTTCTAGACGAGTGGTTTTGCCGCGCCTGCTTCCGACCACTCGTCAACCGGGTGGTTTTTTGTTTCCAGTGAGCAGTTTGGAGTAATGGGTTTTGAGTTCGGAGTAAAGTGCAATAACTCATAACCCACGACTCAAAACTCAAAACCAATAAGGGGTTTTATGATGATGGTGGTGTTCGGCTCTGGCATGGGATCGGGAGGACCCAACTATCGGCGATCTTGCCGGTAGCGTGCCGGATGCTGCCTGACCATCCAAGCGCCTCACCTGCGGATCGCTCCCAGGTGAGGCGCTTTTTGTTTGGCAATCTTGTATGTAACAAATCTTGTTGAGCGCAGCACATCATATAGAGGAGAATTTCACATGACACCGTATCGCTGTTGGGTCTACCAGGACGACGTGAGCACCACCATGATCCTGCCGGGGCACTATACCTACCGGCTCCACACCCCGGAAGATTTCGCTGCGCGCGCGTTGGAAGAACACGATCCGGCGTTTGCGGCAGGCGTACAGCCCGGTGACGTGATCGTGGCGGGCCGTAACTGGGGCTGTGGCAGTATGTTGGAGCAGGCGGTGCTGGCGCTCAAGGGGGCCGGGATCGATATCATTATTGCCGCCTCGTTCAACCCGCATTTTTTCCGCAACTGCATCACCTGCGGCGTCCAGCCGATCCTGTGTCCTGATTTGTACAAACTGGTGCAGACCGGCGATATGATCGATATCGATCTGGCCGCGCGCACCATCATGAGTAAGGACCGGACGCTGAAATTCCCGGCGCTGGAACCGTCCGCCCAGGCGATCCTGGATGCAGGCGGCATGACGCCGATGTTGGAGCAGCACTTCGCCGCAATGGTGCAGTAGGTATCACGGCATACCACAGGGCCGACTCATTCTAACAAAAAATCACCGCAGAGGGCGCGAGGCCGCCGAGATAAA
This sequence comes from Anaerolineae bacterium, assembly GCA_016934195.1. Lineage (GTDB taxonomy): Bacteria > Chloroflexota > Anaerolineae > Aggregatilineales > Aggregatilineaceae > JAFGTJ01. The sequence continues at coordinate 5,800 of JAFGTJ010000499.1, forward strand.
AGAAGTGAAGGGGAAAAAATGAAAAAACTCTTTTCTCTTCTCTGCGCTCTCTGCGTACTTTGCGGTGAGAATTTAGTGTGATCCGCGCTATAATGGCCCGATAATTGGATTGGGTAAATGAGCGTAGGAAAAAATTTATGATCACACACCTGGAACGCGAAATCGCGGAACAGCCAGACGTGCTGAGCCGTCTGTTACGGGCTGAAACCGCGAATATTGCCGCCATTGCGGGGGCGATCAAAGCGGCTAATCCCCGCTTTGTCGTGATCGTGGCGCGCGGCTCGTCCGATAACGCCGCCCGGTATGCGCAGTATGCGCTGGGGGCTTTGGGGGATCTGTACGTCGGGCTGGCGACACCATCGCTCACGACGATTTACGATACTACGCCCAATTTAGCGGGCGCGCTGGTGATCGGTATTTCGCAGTCGGGTCACTCGCTGGAACCGGTGCGCGTGCTCGAAACGGCGCGCGAGTTGGGCGCGGCGCTCACCCTGTCGATCACCAACGACGCGGAGTCGCCGCTGGCAAAAGTGGCCGATCATCACATCGCGCTGCACGCCGGACCGGAACAAAGTCTGGCCGCGACCAAGACCTACACCGCCCAATTGATGGCAATCGCGCTGCTGGTCGGGCATCTCGGCGCACCGGACGGCTGGCAGGCCCAGATCGAGCGGGTTCCGGGATGGGTCGCGCAAACGCTGGACATGAACCGCGCCACGCGCGCCGCCGCCGACCGCTACACCTTTATGAGTCACTGCGTCACGTTGGCACGCGGCTTTAATTACTGCACCGGCTTCGAGCTGGCAATCAAGCTCAAGGAACTGACTTACGTGGTGGCCGAAGCGTACAGTTCCGCTGATTTTCATCACGGACCCAAAGCCATTGTCGAACCGGGTTTCCCTCTGATTGCCATCGCGCCGCAGGGTAAAACGCTGGATACCATGACCGAGTCGATTGCGGCATTCGAGGCCAATGGCGCGGATATCGCCATTATCTCGAACGTACACGGCCTGCTGGAACGCGCCCGCCTGACGCTGCCGATCCCGGCGGAGGTGCCGGAGTGGTTATCCCCACTGGTGGCGGTCGTGCCGGGCCAGTTGCTCGCGTTGGGACTGTCCGAGGCGCGCGGCATCAAGGTCGATCAGCCGCGCGGCCTGAACAAAGTCACCTACACGGAGTAGGGCCATGAGCGACACACTCCTGATTCACAATGCAGTATTGATCACGCCCACGTCCACAGGCCAGGAATCGCGCGGCTGGCTGTTGTGCCGGGATGGAAAAATCGCCGGAATAGGATACGGCGCGGCCCCGGCGGTAGACGGTGGCGAAACCATCAACGCGGACGGCCTGACGCTGCTGCCGGGATTTATAGACGTCCACGTTCACGGCGGGATGGGACACGAAGCGATGGACGCCGATCCCGACGGTTTGCGGGCGATGGCGCGTTTTTACGCGGCACACGGCGTTACGGCGTTTCTGGCGACCACCTGGACCGATTCGGCGGAACGCATCACGGCGGCGCTGGACGTCATCGCGGAACTGATAGGCCCGCAGCCAGACGGCGCGACTCTGCTTGGTGTACACCTGGAAGGCCCCTACCTGAATCCGGCCAAATGCGGCGCGCAGAGCACGGTCCATATCCGGCGCGCGGCGCGCGACGAGGCGCTGCGGTTTCTGGATATGGACGTGATCCGCCTGCTGGCGCTGGCCCCGGAATACCCGGAAAACCACTGGTTAATTACCGAGTGCGTCCGGCGCGGGATCGCGGTATCCGCCGCGCACACCGCCGCCACCTACGACGAGATGCAAACCGCAATCCGGCTGGGACTCACGCAAGCCACGCACACCTACAACGCCATGACCGGCCTGCACCACCGCGATCCCGGCGTGGTGGGTGCGGCGCTGACCAGTTCCGCCGTGTATTGCGAACTGATCGCGGACAATATCCATGTACATCCCGCCGCGATGCAGGTCCTATTCGCGGCCAAAGGGTCGGACGGCGTGATCCTGATCACGGACGCCATGCGCGGCGCGGGGATGCCCGACGGCAGCTATCCGATTGATGACCGGACGGTCATGGTGCGGGATGGCGCGGTGCGCCTGCCGGATGGCACGCTGGCGGGCAGCACGCTTACGATGGACCGGGCATTGACCAACGCTTTAGCCGCGACCGGCCAGCCGTTAGCGCAGTTGTGGCAATCCGCCAGCCTGAACCCGGCCCGCGCAATTCACGTCGCGGATCGCAAAGGCAGCCTGGATGTGGGCAAAGACGCCGATCTGGTGCTGGTGGATATCGTGGAGGGCGCGATCACCGTGCGGCTGACGGTGGCCGAAGGGCGGATCGTGTACCGGGCCGGGAAAACCGGGTAGGCGGTATAAATTCAGGAATCCGTAGGGGCGCTGCTTGCTGCGCCCAACACACATCGGAAAAAACGGACAGGGGCAATTGCTTGCCCCTGCTGCCGCTCACTGGTCGGGGATGGGGATCGTGAGCGCCAAGTGAAAGTCTAGATCGGGCAGGTTAAAACCGTCTGAACCCCGGTGCAAGGACTGGTTAGCGACCTGTTAAATTTGATTAAAACGCCAAAATCAAAAAGCCCCCAATGTGTCGCGGGGGAGGCGACAGATCAGGGGCCAATGAATGCGTCTGAATCAGCGCGAATTACCCGTTATTGAATCCCTCCCAATCTTCCTCGTCGTCCCAATCATCATCCTCTACGTTACTGGCCGCGTAATCCAGCGTCGGAGGACGCAGGTTCGTAATTTCCAGCAGCGTATGGCACGAAGGGCACGTCACCGGGTCCCACACCTCCGCCGTATCCCGCAAATTGACCTGGGCGTTGCACGCCGGACAGCGGGCACGGACTTTGTTCTTGGGACTGCGCTCGTTATCTGATTTGCCTTGCAGAATGTCGTCGTCCATCACCTTGCAACCTTAGTGAAAAATCCTGCTATCGGACCTATCGGTGGTCCAATATTCTTATGACAACTGGCGGAAATGATACAAAAAAGACACGGAAAAGACGTGGTTAATCAGTCTCTACACGGACGGTCACATGCCCGGATTCGGCGCTGTTTCCGGCGGCGTCGTAGGCCACCGCCCAAAAGATTTGCTCCCCGGTCCCGGCAATCTCCCAGCGAGCCTCGTAAGGCCATTCTTCGACGGCGGCAACCCACTCCCCGTCCCGGTAAAACTCCACATAGGCGACCTTGAAGTTATCATCCGGCTCGGCTTGCAGCGGGATGTACAGGTCGGCATTGGCATAGTAGATGCTGTCCGTCACCGGCTGGACCAGCACAACGGTCGGTGGGTCGCTGTCTACCGTCACCGACACGTAGTCCGTTTCCAGTGAATTGTCGGTGCGGATCATGGTCAGCCGCAGCGTGTAAACCGCGCCGCTGCTTAATCCGGCGGTATTCCAGGTGCCCATCACGATATCGCGGCCCGGTTCGGTTTGTTCTTCCCCGATCTGGAACCATACATCCGGCTGGGTGCCTGCCCCAAAATCCAGCCGGTACGTGGCGAAGGCCGGATCGGTGGCGTTGCCGCGTATCTCGACCACCCCGTTGACGCGCGCCAGAAACGACGGTTCAATAATGACAACCGGGCTGAAGGGTGACACGGAATCAGCCACGTCGTATTCGGTTGGCGGGAAGCGCTGGCCGGTTTCGCGCGCCCAGACGCGGGTTTCTGCCGGGTAATCGAAGAAGATCATGTCTTCCACGCATCCCGGCGGCGACGAGGCGGTCGCCAGCAGCCCGGTGCAGACGTTGACTTCGTAGCTCTGCCAGTAAGTGTCCGAGCGAGCGGGGCGCGTGTCGATACCCAGGGCCGGGTCCACGTAGAAAATTTCGCGGGTCTGGTCGCAGGCGCGGGTTGGCAGCAGCCCGGAAATTTTGCACACTAACTGCTCGATCACCGTGTCGGGGCGCGTCCACACCTGCGCCGGAAGCGAGTCGCGGGCGTGCGCGTATTCCATGACCGCGTGCCAGATCGGGGTGGCCCCGGTTTCGCCGGTGATATCCAGCATGGAGTGGTTGTTATTGTTGCCGACCCACACCCCGGTCACGATCTGCGGGGTGTAGCCGACCGCCCAACTATCGCGGTTATCGTTGCTGGTGCCGGTCTTGACGGCAGCAGGGCGTGACAGTTCCAGCGGCCCGCCGCGTCCGAAGGCCGGTTCGCGCGCCTCTTTATCGGCCAGCATATCGGTCATGATGTAGGCCAGCGCCGGTTCGAGCGTGAGCCGCTGCTGGTACGTGCCGGTTTCCGCGCCGTATTCCCACAGCGTTCGCCCGTCGGCATCCTCGATGCGCAGCACAGCGACCGGGTTCAGCGAACGGAAACCGGGCACCTGCTGGTCCTCATGAACCGGCATCCCGATCATGTAGCCGTTGGTATTAAACACGTTGTACACGTAGGTCAGGTCCAGCAGCGAGACTTCCGCGCTGCCCAACGCCAGCGCCAGCCCGTAATTGCCGGGTTGGTTCAGCGAATTAATGCCGAGCCGGTGCGCCGTTCGCACCACCGGCCCCAACCCGATCCAGTTCAGGACCTGGACCGGCGGCACGTTGTAGGAATTCGCCAGCGCGTCCCGCAGGCTGACCGGGCCGTGATACTGCCGGTCAATGTTGACGGGCGTATACGGTTGGCCGTAGTTGTCGAACTCAATGGGCACGTCATAGGTCATGGTGGCGGCGGTGATGCCGTTGGGATGGCCGGGTAACGCGCCCTGCAAAAAGGCAGCAGTATACACAATGGGTTTAAAGGCCGACGCGGGCTGACGTTGGCCCAATGCGGCGTTATAGTTGCCGTCGATGCCCTCGTTCCAGTAATCCACGCTGCCGACCAAACTCAGGATTTCGCCCGTACTGGCGCGGAGCACCGTCACTGCCGCGTTAGTCACTTCGCGGTCTATCCCGGCCACTTCCGGCGGCACGGCGGGCAAATAGCTGGCAGCAACGCACGGCGTCCCGGCGCTGGTATTGAGCGTCACCAGCGGATCGCCGCCGTCCAACCGCATGACCTGGCTGCGCGCCACACATTCGGCC